>ASOC01000060.1 GCA_000405945.1 Candidatus Omnitrophus fodinae SCGC AAA011-A17 | reverse complement strand
TCCGACTAATATGGCCTCTGCTGACTTCTCGTCACTCTTCCTAGTTACCTCTCAGCAATAGTAGCTAACGCAAGCGACGAGATCTCCCCCGGGGTAATGCGCACTCACCTTCACGCTTATGCCTGCCGCATCTACGTCCATGCTTTCCGTGCAAGTACCGGACTTTAGAGATATTTGCCTCCTCATCCAGCATGGCCGCCTCTATGCGATTCCTGTTCGTCAGACCAGCGCTTTGCCTGCGGCTTCCTTCAGATTCCACCTCGCGATGGACACCCTTGCCGTCCAGCTAACAATTCCCCTTGCCGGGTTTGTAAGAAACTTTCATTCTCAAGTGAGTGCGCCCTGCCGGGCGCACAAAGTAAAAAGCGGGGAGAACACCGAAGTGTTCATCCCCGCCTTTGCGTTGTTTTGATTGTCAGACTTGTTTTTACGCCGTCCGCACCAATCCTCCCGCTGTTTTGAACGCCACTCCCTGAAAAGCTTTTTCAAGTTCGGGAGCGAGTTCAATGGGCAGAGTCAGCCCTTTGCGGGTCGGCCTGAATTCCTCCATGCCTTCGGCACGGAAGAACAACCGCAGGTCAAGGTAAGACTTCCCCTTGTAATCCCTGCGGGTAAGCCGGACTTCCTCTGTTTCACTTTTTTTAAACGAACTAACGATTTGATCTTCCATTTTGAATCTCCTTTATTTGAATTTTGTTTTTAGTTAATTGACATACACGACTTGCCTTTATTTGTTTTTCCAGTATCACCTCCTTTATAGAAAATAAAGAAGGGGAAGGCCGCAAGCATTGAGCTTGAAACCTTCCCCCTCTTGTTGAATACCGACTTAGATTTTAAGATTATTTAATGCGCATTTTCTTCTTCTCGATGCTGTCTATCCATGACAGCGGATCCACCTCCTTTTCTTCGTTATTAGGCGCTGAAACCTCGGTTTTACCCTCGACCTTTTCCGACTTAGGGTTGTCAATGTCATCCGACTTATTTTGTTGTTGATTGGCGGGCTGATCCTCTTTCTTTTTCTCAGATTTTGTGGCATGAACGGGTTCGAATTCGCCCCGGAATCCCGGACATCCGAAGTAATCAAGCTTTATGAAATCCGTGTAAAATCCCGGGCTTTTCCAGATCACCATCGCCTCTCCCCGCTTCAGAGCGCGGATTTGGTCCGGGTCGATTCGGAAGGCCTGCCCTTCACGGATAGAACCCACTCCCGTAAGCCCTTTTCCTAGAAATTTATCTTCGGTCTGATAAGTAGAAATCAAAGTCCTTCGGGTCCCGCCGATTTTCGTCAATTTCTCCACCGAAATCGGATCATCCTGGCGCAGAATGATCTTGATGTTTGTATTTTCAATGACTTGCTGCTGGAACGATGTGTCGCCCCGGATAATGAGGTCGCCGAGGGATTGATGCAAGAGCGTAATGGCAAATCCGGCCGCGCGGGCCTTATTCAGGAAATCAATGAAATTCAAATCAAGAAAACTCGAGGCGTCATCTAAAAAAACCGGAAAGAAATGGCGCTTCGACTCACGCATCTGCGACTGAATGTAACTTGAGACCGTGCGGATATCCTGCAGGATCATCCGCCCCATGCGCTTGGCCGTATCCCCATACCCCTGCAGGTTAAGCTGGAAGTAAACGATCTTATTTCGCTTATAGACGTCCAGCAAATCAATCTCCGGAGCTTGCACGTCCACAAGTCGCGAAAACTCGCTCCGGGTTGTGAGGTAAAGGTCGGCGATGAGTCCCGATAGGAATTTATGGTTCTGGTCAAACTTATCCATCATTTTCTTGATATCCTCTTTAAGCTCAAGGCCCTGCGTCACATTATGGAGCGCCTTTAAAGCCTCGTAATCCGTCAGGTATTTATGCAGCTCGCTGAAGCGGACCGGCTCTTCGGAACCATCAGCACGTCTGCGGGATTTGAGAACATTCAGAAGGGTCAGCGCTGCCTGCTCGGCCATGCGCCTGTAAAAGTCCTCATTCCAGACCATGCTTCCGACGATCTTGTCCTTGAGTTCTGTCGGATTGCCGCGAAGGAGCGGATTGTAAGTATTGGACTTTGCGGGATGCGCCAGCGAAAAGAACAGGAAATCATCGCGTCGTCCGGTTCTGTTGACGATGTAATGAATCCGGTCAAGAAGCTCGAGATCCCCTTTTCCGTCTATTACAACAGCCCCCTTGTGATGCGCGATGTCATGGGCAAGAAGAGTCAGGAGCACGGACTCGCTTTTACCGGTGCCGGTGGAACCGACTACCTCGGTATGCATGAGACGCTGGTCGTTTGTGAGATAAATGGATTTTCCGGTAAAAAAGCTTTCCCCAAGATAAGACTTGAAGAAATTAGATTGCAGACGGCTTCTACGCATCTGCCGCGCATTCGGTTCGCGTCTTTTGCTGGTATCTTTTAAGAGCCGCTCTTTCTCCGCCGCGCTGAAATAGGCAACCGGCAGAAAAATGGGCAGCAAAATAACCAGATAAAGCAGGTAAAAGAGCCCCAATTTAAGGCCAACTCGCCAGGCCGGATCCCACGGACTTGTCTCGATCACAAATCTCAATCCGTAGCGAATCCAGTGAAAACCGATTGCGCATCCAACTGAAATCCCGCCGAGAATCAAGACAATCGTCCATCTCGCCGCGCGATTCTGGATTTTTTCAAGACCTTTTAAAATCAGGTTCGCCGTACCTAGTGGGATTTGGATCAAGATTCCCTCAAGGGCCTTCAGAACTAAAGGCTGCCTTGTTCCCTCTTCAGTCCTCCCCATTGCTTTTCACAGGATCCGTGCGAACACAAATGAAGCCGCCTTGTTTTCAAACAGAGCCTCATGCTTTTTGCGGAAAAGATCCTTGGAATTCACGAACCATATCTGAGATGTGTCGTAGTCAAGATTCAAGGGCCAATCCTTGATCTCCTCATTAACAATCATGAATACCCGGGGGTATTCCTTTGCTCGCCGGTAACCATCGAAGATCGCTATGTAGCGTTTCCGGCTTTTTGTCGACTTTTCAAACTCTATGGCGACCTTCTCGCCATAGACGTTCAAAACGCCATCCGGTATTCTGGACCTAAAATCACGTTCTTTTAAAACGCGCTCGCTGGTCCAGCCATCAAGGCCATGCTGCCGGAAAAAGATGCGAAGGTCCGTTACCTGCAGATCATGATCCATATTGATCTGGTATTGACCATTCATCTTAAACAGCGGCACTCCCGACGTTAGTCCCAGCCGGAGAAGTTCTTCATATCCCTTCTCTCTCAGAAAATAAATCCAGCACTTCTTTCTATAGGCATGCTCCTTGGCAATGTAACCCGCATCCATTAACTTCTCCATACGGTGATAGCATCCTCCCGCCATTTCGGAGCAATCTTGCCAGAAGGCTCTTCTGATTTGATTGTAAACCAGGTATCCCTGTTCATGGATGAAGCGAAAGACCTGAATGTCTCTGGCACCGAGGTCGGTCACTTCCAATTCCTCTGGCAGGTTTTTACCTGATGTTTCACAATTAACTTGCTCTGTATGTTCCCCCATTTGCATCCCTCAAGGTTTAGCGATTGACAACCGCCTCCCAAAGGATATGGCCCGCCAATCATGCGCAGAAACCATACCCTTCGGGTCTTACCTAACGCCCCAAGCGTGCAAGAGACCTGGCAAACTGACCAATTTCGTTAACCAGATATCCGGATTCCCTTAGCGTATCCCGGGCATCCTTGGGACTATAAGGAGCTGCAGCAATAGCCGGTTGAAAAGCATAAGTCGAAGAAGGTCTTGCTGCCGTATGACGCGGAATCACAAGATTCCTCGGAACGGAAGGCACGATCGCTTCGGAACGCTTTCCAGTCGCTGAATTCTTCACAGACGCTTCCAGATAACCCGCGCTTCGATTCAGAAAAGAAAACGTAGTCAGTGCAAGAAAAAGCATCACACCCAGACTCAATCCTTTCCGCATCAATAGAGCAAGCTCACTGAAACCACGATTTAAAACTTCCTTCAAAAACCAACCAAAATCACGATGTTCATTCGTTGCAAGCAGTTTCATATTTTCCTCCGGCTTTCTAATGATCCGTTCGACCTAGGGTCACTTGACTAGGCTTTTTTATTTACAATTCTCTCTATAGTATTGGGCAAAATTCAGGGGTCTGTTCATGGTTTGTCCACGTTTCTCCTTATAAAATATTTTAGATACTCTCATCTTCCTCAGACCGCCACAAATTAAAGTCCTTCCCGAGCCCGGCTCCCGACCTCGATCCCGAAAATTACCTATGAAGAGGGGGCGAGGTCGGGAGCCTGTAGACTCCAAAAGAACAGTAGAGGGCGCGGGAAGGACGAGATGGAAATGCGGCGGAGTTACATCTGTAACTTAAGGGAATATTGCAGGTTGGATAAAAAGTGGATTTAAATAATAAAAAACTAAACGCAATCTGAATTCACGCAGTCTTCACAATTTGGGCTCTTTCTGATTGTAGAGCCCAAATTGTAGACCCCGGAAAACCTGTAGACCCTGTAAAACCGCCGAATAGCGCTTATATTTTTTGAAACCCAAGAAAAAACTCCCCTTCCCATCCGCACCTCTCGCAAATCCGGCGGATTCCGGGAAGCAGCGAAGACCATTCCTTGCGGCAAACACTGCAATAGGCCCTAAGAATAATCTTTCCTTCGGCTTCGTAAACCAGGTAATGGCCCATCCGGCCAGTTTGGCTGCACCCGGGACAAACCGGATCCCAATTCAGTCCTTCCATCAGAGAACTGCCAACGCTGAAATGTGTCTTTCCACATCCGGAATTGGGACATCTCAATACGTGCATTTCATTCTGCAAAACGCTTTCGTCTTTATCCTGAGATTTCACTTTGCTTTGCTGTGCTTGCATTGTTTTCGGTCCACCTCCTTTTTTGGGTGTGAGTTTAACGCTACCATTCAATTTTCAGGATGTCAAAGGGCGCAGGAAAGATAGTTTTTATATAAATTTTTTATTCTTTGGGCAACTCTCGCTAACCGTGTAGTATTCGTACGTTGGCTCAAATAAATAGCCCTAACTGCTATCCCGAGCAGCAAAACTTTTTTCGGGAAGAAGTAAGGAAGTCCCGGTATTACCCGGAACTTTGATGGGGAATTATCCTTGCAAAATCAATCTCATAGGACAGGGCGGAGGCTTCTCCGGCTTCGGGCGCAATCTGAATACGCTCAACGTGGACGGCCGCATGAGAGGCGGCTAACTGATACAAGGCGGCAACCAGGTTCTCCATGCTTCCATTGGCACGGACGCTTACTTGCATCCTTTTAACGGAGTTGCTCTCCTGGATTCCTCGGGGAGTCAATTGGTCTACTTTAAGGTGATGCGAATCAAGAAAAGACATCAAGTCGCGTACCCAGTCATTCACAAGGTCTCCTGGGCTTAACCCAGAGCGATAGGGACCAAAGATGGATTCATACTCCTTTTCATAGAGTTCCTTCTTTTGAACCAACGTCTTGACCTGCTGCAAATTTTCCCGGCTGGGGCGCGCAAGAAGACGCTCAAGAGATTCCTTTCCTTTTGACGCTTCAGACGGTTTGCGGCCTGCGGTAATTTCAAACTCAAAAAAGTCCCGGGATTCCTTTTTCTTGAGCCGTGCATATTCAAGATGTGGAGGCTCAAGAAATTCAAGCTTTTCCAACGCCTGACTCGTTCCTGTCACACCGGAATAAGAAGGACTGCTTCCTCTAATACGGACCATGGTCTCATCTCCCACCAGCTCCTCCAAAATCACCTCACCCGGCATTTCACGACTCAACCCCTTAAGAAGCAAAAGCAAGGTTCCATTGGATCGTGACCGCATCTGGACGATCTCAATCAGAGCCAACTGCTTTCCTATCTCGTTCAACTGCGGCCTTAGCTTCTGAAATTCCTTTTCCAAATGGGCTTGCTGCGACCTTTCCTGAAACTGATGCAAGGAAACCCCTATTAAACATGAGAGAAGGAAAAGTCCAAAAATCAAACCCGTCTCCATTCGAAGCTTCTTTTGTTCCTTTTCCTTTTTCTTAATTTTCCTCTCATTCGGGAGCAGGCTAATGACCGGATGATGGTTAAGCAAAGACGCCCCGTAAAGAGCCGGGGGAATTTTTTCAGGAATATCAACCCGCCGGCATTGGGAAGGAAACATCCTTTCGATCTCGCACTCAAGAGCTGTATTCCGATTTCCACAAAAAACCACTTTTTCCGGTCTCTCCCCGGATTCAAGCAGAAGAAAATTAAGCTCTTCAATGATTTCAAATACCTCTCCATGCAAAACCTTGAAACCCAAAATCCTTTCCTGCCTTATCATCAACACCTCGGTTTCATCCGTATTCATTCCAAACACAAGCTGGGTACCCGCCTCCTTCTCCGCCGCAAGCCGGTGAAGCGCCTGATCGGAAGTCACGATTTCATCAGGGGCCATATCCGCTTCATCCAAAATCTCGAGAATCTCCTTGAGACTACTCAAAGGAATCGCCAGCAAAGTTCCCTGGTACCCACGCTCCCCTTTCTCAACCGCCACTCCGTAACCCATCTCCTCCATAGATAAGGGAAGCGTCTGGCGTATCATCTCTTTCAATCTGATATTCGGGTCTGCCTCGCCATCTGCCTCAAAATCAAACCTCCTCTCAAGCACGGAACTTCTCGGAAGCATAAGCATACAAGATGTCTTCTTTTCGTTCCCCTTAAACGTCTTGATTTTGGTTATGAGATATTGGCGTGGCATCTCCCGGAGCTGGATTTCCTCGAATGCCCCAATCTGTTTACCTTTGATTGAAAGCATCCTCAGCCTTTCCTTCCGGTACTCTAGAATTATCCTTCGCATCAATCTTCCCTCCATTCAAGAATCTCGGGCTGCGCCTGCGCCTCACCGTACCTAAAAATAACCCCGGCCCGTTTCCCCTGCTCCGGAGCCTCAATCAAGGCCTGAAAGGTGCTTGAGTCTGTCGTCAAGTACGGCATCAATTGATTCACGAGACTCACTATTTGCAGGCTTGGCGTTAACTTGAGTTTTTCCATGAAAATCCTGGGCTCAAGTTCTTCCCTGACATAGTACGAAAATTCCTTCTTTCCCCTCTCTGCGTCACGGTATTCAAGAATCTTCCCGGCAAGTTCCCTCTTCGCAAACTCATCTCCCGCCAGCGAATGGATAAGCGCCTCCAACACGACAGAACTCACCGTATTAATATTCACGGACGGAAAAGTATTCACATCCGCTTCAACGGTTACATAAGACTTAAACACGACGAAATCCTTCTTTGCGATCTCTTCAATCAAAAGCAATTCCTCAAGGAAATCAAATCTCCGGTTCTTCTTCTGATTCCTCCATGTCATGATCCCTTTCACTATTTCCTTCGCATCCTTCTCAAAGTCACTCCCTTCTTCCCTTTTAAGACGCTCAAAAAACTCCCTAAGCAGCTTTTCATTCGCAAGGTTAAGATTAAGCTTGGATTCTTCATCTTCAATATGAACCACCACTTTTCCCTTCCAAGGAGTATCAAGCACTAGATCCCCATACCAGGCATCCAAAGGTGAGTCTTTATAGGGTTCAGGATCTTCAGCAATGGCCTTGGTAGCCAGATTAAACCCTGAAATAAGCGCCCAGTGCCCCTCAAACTGATTCATCTCGGCCTTGATTAACTGTTTCTGAATCCCGGCCTGAAAAACCAAAGACGCCAGCAAAATGCTAAGAATCGAGGCCGACCAAAGACTCATGATTAGAATCGAGCCACGATCTCTTGCGGACATAATCATGGTGCTCTGCCGCCGCTCGCGACATATCCGAGTTGGCCTTGCGGAATGGAAATCACTTTTGAGAATTGAACCCCGTTCGAAAGTTCAATCCTTACCTTCACGGCCTTGGGAATTCCCTGATACGGCTCTTCAAGCCAGAAAGGCAGAAAAATCGTATCGCCGACCTCTTGCTTATAAGGATATTCGAAATGGATGGCATTGATGCCGGAAAGAACCGGCTTTGAGGCCGGCTCTTTATCCTTCAATTCCTTTTTCATGCTTTCTTCGGAGCGGATAAGCTTTCCCTTTTTGAGAAGATAACCGATCTCAATCAGTTTCTTCTCTCCTCCGTCTTTGCCGTGAGACAAAGTAAAACTCGGGAACTCCATCTGATCTTCCGTCCCTTTGAAAGGAAGCGGCTCGTAAGCAAGCGCATTTCTCAAGTCCCCTTCCAGAGTGAGAAAAAATATTCTCAGAGATTGGTACTTGGAGAAATTAGCCTTTGCTCTCCCGCCAGCTTTGATGCCTGAAATAAAAACCATGCAAAGGGCTGTTATCATCAAGGTGGATATCACCAGGGTTATCAGAAGCTCCACCAGAGTGAAACCTGATTTCATTTTCATCATATTCGCCTATCTCCAGCTTAAACAAAGTCTCTTCGAACCGCGCTATAGCTTCGGTCCTTTGATTCATCTTTTCCGAGAACCTCAACACTCCCAGCATACCGCCCAATGACACCGTGACCGTAAGAACGATGACAATCAGCGCGATCAAAACCTCGAAAAGTGTAAAGCCACGTTCATTCACGCCTTCACCTCACTACGGCACTCAAAGTTACAATAGGAAAAAGCATAGCAATCACTACAAAACCAGTCACGCTGCCGATCACAAGTATCAGCGCCGGTTCCAAGAGTTTCAAAATCATGCGAGTCGCGGTTTCAAGTTCACGACTATAGATTTTTGAAATCTCTTCCAGAGACTCTGCTAAGGTCCCTGATTCTTCGCCTGCAAGAATGAGAGCTAGAGCTGTCTCACTCACAAAGGGAAGCCCTCGCAATGATTCTGCCAGCGATTCTCCCTGTGCTACTTTTTCCGCTGCCTTTTTTGCATGCCCACCCACAGCTTCCAGGGCCCGCAGAAGAGGAATCCCGCTTTTAAGGAGAAGCGACAAAAGATAACTCAACCGGACCAGGAGCGAATTCTGAAGCATGCTTCCGAAAAGGGGCACTCTTAACCCGATCGAATAAAATCGATTCCCGTGTCTCTTGAGAATCAGAAAAGAAATAGCAATAACTATGAGGAGGATGGGAATAATAAACTTCATCCATTGGCTTATCCGGATGACAAGAAGCGTCATCCAGGGAAGTTTCTCTCCGAAATCCTCGTACACCATGGCCAGCTTGGGGATGATAAAAGCGGTAAGAACAAAAACCGTGAGTAAACCAAAAACAACAATGAAAGCAGGGTAGGACACCGCTTCCCTGACTTTCGACCTTGTCTCCTCTTCTTTCTCAAGCTCGCGGGCCATGTCTTCGAGGACTCTATCCATCTGGCCCGATGCTTCACCTGCCTGTACGAGACTGACTTGATACGAAGGGAAAATGGCAGGGTAAAGGGCCAGACAATAGGAAAGGCTCTTCCCTTCCCGGATATGTGATCCAATCTTGGAAATCAGTTCGTGTACATTTTCCTTTCGGGTTTCTTTGGACAATATCTCCAAAGCACGCAAGATAGGCACTCCTCCTTGAAGCAACCTGGCAAAAGTCGAGAAAAATACACGCCTGTCTTTAAGCGAAAGGCGTAATCCTTTCTTTTCTTTCCGAATCTCAACCCAATCCAGCTCAATTTGTTTCATCGCGGTTCTCTGCCGCCCGGCTTTTATGCTTGCTCGGGAAATACTCAGGCATCTCAAGCCCTGATGCCTCCCAATAAGGCTTATCATCATTCCTTAAGGGTCCTTGGCTGTAAAAATAAGCTTTGTCGAAACGATAACCGCCTGTTTCATTATGCGGAAGCAATTTCCCATTCTGGTCAAAATACTTGGCGGTCTCCTTTGTCGAAACATCTGGTTTTAGAATCTTGGGAGTAATAAAAATCACAAGCTCCGTCTTGGTGAAGTCATTGGATTTTGAGGTAAACACTTTTCCAAAAATCGGAATATTTCCAAAAACAGGCAACTTTACCGAACTCTTATCCTGTTTATCCTGAATCAGCCCGCCTATCACGAGTGTGGTACCTGACTTCACCATCACCGTGGTTTCAAGCTCCTGGGTGGTCACAACCGGTACACGAGTCCGGGTGAAGGCAGTATTTGAACCTTGTGCTACTCCTTGAAGTTCTAGCGGCGTTCCTGAAGTCGATATCTCCGGCTTGATTTTCATTTGAATATAATTGTCCGCTGATATCTCAGGAGTAACAGTTAATGTTACTCCCACATCTACGAACTGGACGTTGTCCGCCGTGGTTGAAGTATTCACGGATTGCACCACGGTCTGAGACACAAATGGCTCCCGCGTCGCCACCGCAAGCTTGGCTTCCGCATTATTTAGGACAGTCAACCTCGGGGAGGACAAGGTATTCGTCTTCCCCATCTTCTCAATCATCTGAATCACTGTCTGAAGATCATCCAGCCCGGATCCCAGGGTGAGCGTAGTCAAGGTCGCTCCTGCAGGAGGTGCAACCGCATAAGTCGCAGCCGTTTTCAAAGTATTCAACGACCCCAGCTTATCCACCACAAGCTGCCAGTCGATCCCAAACCGGAATTCATCACCCAACTTCACCTCCATCACCTTGGCCTCGATCAATACCTGCGGTTGTCTTACATCAAACGCCTTAATAACCTGCCTGACTCTTTCTACCCTCTCCTTTGTATCGTGGACAAACACGCGGTTGGATTTCTTGTCCACTTCAAGACTTCCCTGACCTTCCTGAATCAATTTTGTGAGTTTGGGCTCAAGATCCTCCACCTTGGCATGCTTCAGCTTAAAGACCTTGGACACCGACGGCTGATCTGTCTTCCGGATCAGAGATTCCATTTCTTTCACTATCTCGGGCGTTTCAGTCACAATCAGCGTGTTGGTCCTTGGCTCCACCAGAATCTTCCCGAATGTAGACTTCATCTGGATCAGAGTTTCTGCCAAGGCTTGCCCCTTGATATACTGCAGATCATATTGCCGCGTAATCCGTGTATCCTGATACGGCTTGCCGTAAAGCTCTTCGTAATCCTTCTGGGTCATCACTTTGATAATTCCACGGTCCTTCACATAGGCAAGGTCCGAAGTTTCAAGAATTGTTGACAGCGCATCCATCACCGCTACATCCTGCAAAAAGATAGAGACCTGCCCCTGCACATTCTTACCGGCTACGATATTGAGCCCCGACCTTTTGGAAAGAAGCTTCAGAACATCCAGGATATTCACCCCTTGAAACTCAAAAGTAACTTTCCCCTCGGTGCCACTGGCCTCTTGGGCATGCGCCTCTTCCGCAGCAAGGCATTCGGGTGGCAAACAACATGCAGCCATCAGCAGATAAAAAATCATCAAGTGCTTCGTCATTGGATTTCACCCCCTTGAATCTTGAGTTCAAACTCTTCTCCGTCATGGGAAAGCACGATACTCTCTCCCTTAATCTGTTTCACGGTCACCGGCCCAAGTTTCTCTCCCTCTTTGACAAACACTGAACGTCCCGTTGTGGCATCCTCAATAATTCCCTCCGGCGCGGTAAAAAGCGCAATGCCTTTTAACCGGTAATCCTTCACAAGCTCAGCGATTGAACTCTTTTTTTCTACTCCACCGGAATGCGTATCAGTGACATCAAACAGATTTCGTTTTACTACGGCTTCCTGAAAAACTTGAAGCGGTTCCATAGCAATTTCCTTTTGAGGGAACAGGTCATCAAGCCCCGTCTTCTGCGTGGCTTCATAAACTATTCGAGGGCGCAGAAACGAATATGCCTGATCAATCACTATAATCATGCCAGCTGCTGCCAAAAGAGCGCTTAAATATCGCTTCAAGATTCTTAAATCAATTGTCATCTCCGCAAATCCATCCTTTTCATGATTTCCGTGTCATGAATAAGCGCCCGGACTCTTTCTTTGGAAAACCGCCATTGCCTGCCCACTTTACTTCCGGGGATCATTCCCTCACGCGCCAGGCGCAGAATAGTCACCTGAGAAAGTTTGAGATATGCCGCGACTTCCCTTAAAGTAAGAATCTCGTCCATGCAGAGCCTCTTTTAAAGATACAAAGCCAATCAGAAAAGACAGTCAAAGACAAAATAAAATGCGGAGTAGATCTCGGAGTTATTTTGCGGAGCGAAGATCCTCAAGATCGAGCGGAGTGCCGCAAGCACGAGTCTTGCGGCCGGAGTGAAACTTACTTAACTAAATTTCAGTACCTGTCCCCGGCAGAACCGGAACCGGCAAAAAGCCAAAATTCTAAACCCTCTGGTGGTCTAGTTTTTGAGGGTCGGGTCACAGGCACTGTTGACACTCTTACTGCCTATCCGATTTCATCGTGCCCGGCACTTTCAGTTTCTGTTTAACCGGCTGTCGTTAAGCTTGCACTTGTGTATCTTGTCGCAACAACCTTGTGATCACGATCAAATCCTATAACGAGATTTTCGCTCTGCCCGTTAATTCCGGAAAATGGAGAAAACCTGTCGGTGCTAGCACCATAATAATAAATTTCATCCAAAGTTCCGATTGAATGATTATCAGAATCAACTGGCAATTCGGGCATTTCAAGTGTCGTGGGTGCTTTCGCTTTACCCATTGGCAG
>ASOC01000059.1 GCA_000405945.1 Candidatus Omnitrophus fodinae SCGC AAA011-A17 | reverse complement strand
TATCCGCGGAGCTTCTTTTGAATGAAAAGGAAAGGGCGGAGCACTTGATGCTTCTTGATTTGGAGAGGAATGATTTGGGGCGGGTCTGCGAATATAAAAGCGTGCAGGTGGATGAAATGATGACGCTTGAACGTTATTCGCACGTGATGCATATTGTTTCCAATGTTTCGGGCCGGCTGGCGGCCGACAAGGACCGCTTTGACCTTCTCGAAGCGGTGTTCCCGGGAGGGACTATCACGGGGTGTCCCAAAATACGCTGCATGGAAATCATCGAGGAGCTTGAAAAGGAAAACCGGGGGCTTTACACTGGCTCTATCGGCTATTTTGATTTTAACGGAAATATGGACTGGAATATCGTGATTCGTACGCTTGTCCTTCAGGGGAAGAAAGCTTTTCTTCAGTCCGGGGCCGGAATCGTGTATGATTCACTACCCGAAAAGGAATATGAAGAGACCCTGCATAAGGCTGAGGCCTTTCTTGTGGCCCTGGGGATAAACCATGGAAACGGTAATTTCCGCGCAAAAAGCGTTTGAAAAAGAATTCGTCTCTGTTTTTGAGAGCATGCGCAGTTACGGCGGCGTTCTTTTTCGATTCGAGGACCATTGGGAAAGGCTTCGGGCGTCAGCTAAAACTGCGGGGTTAACGATAGGAGAAAACGCCGGGGAAATCCGCCGCATGGTTTACGGAGAACTTGGCCGGAGCTGGAAAAAAGACGCTTTTCTCAGGGTGACGGTGAATCCGCAAGGGCTGTCGGTGACCGTCACGACCCGCACTTACCCGCCTGAAATATTTGAAAAGGGCGTAACAATAGTGACCAGTACGGTAAGAAAAAATTTGTCGCGGGCTTTTTATCCCGAAGCCAAGACGTCGACTTACCTAGGTCAGGTGATGGCCACTCTTGAAGCTCGAACGGACGCTTTTGAAATTCTTTTTTTAGGGGAAGACGGAATGGTCCGTGAGACTCGCAACAGTAATATTTTTATGGTAAAAAACAACCAGCTGTTCACGCCGCCTCTGGCCGGAATCTTAGAAGGGGTGACGCGGAAAGTGGTGCTTGAGTGCGCGAAGGACATAGGTCTTGCCGCGGCGGAGGAATTTTTCACGCGGCATGAGCTTTTTAACGCGGATGAGGCTTTTTTGACCAACACGTCTGGGGAAATTATTCCGGTCAGGGAATTGGACAACCGCCGGGTGGGCGGGCTTATCCCGGGATTGTGGACAAAACGTTTGATGAATCAATTCAGGAAAAAAGTTAATCAATATAAAAAGGAGCGAGGCCGTGTTGAAAATTAAGCGGGCAATTATCAGTGTTTCCAACAAGGATGGGATTGTGGATTTGGCGAAAGAGCTTTCATCTTTCGGCGTTGAAATCATTTCAACCGGCGGGACACTGGCGCTTCTTGAAAAGAATAAAGTCAAGGCGCTTCCCATTTCCTCTTACACCGGATTTCCGGAAATGCTCGACGGCAGGGTCAAAACCCTTCACCCCAAACTTCATGGCGGCCTCCTTTACCGGCGCGATAAGAAGACCCATGTTGGCGAGGCCAAGAAACACGGTATTCTGCCCATTGACCTCGTGGTGGTGAATCTTTATCCCTTTGAGCAGGTGACAAGCGCTGGAAAAGTTTCTCTTGAGTGCGCCGTGGAAGAAATTGATATTGGCGGCCCTACCATGCTCCGGTCAGCGGCCAAAAATTTTAAATCCGTAGCCGTGCTCGCTGATCCGGCTGATTACGCGTCTTTTCTGGAAGAATTGAAAAAGAACAAAGGGAAGATTTCGGAGCAAACCTTGTACCGCCTGGCCTGCAAAGTGTTTCAATTAACTTCCCAATATGACACTGTGATTGCCAGATATCTCACACCCGTGCCGGAAGATCAGGCATTGCCGGACACGGTGCAGGCCCTGTTCCGTAAAAGCGAGGATTTAAGATACGGTGAGAATCCCCATCAAAAAGCGGCTCTTTACCGGGAGGCAGGAAAAGGCCCGGCGCTTTCTTTAAAGAAGCGGCACGGCAAGGAGCTTTCCTATAATAACCTTGTGGATATTGAATCCGCCTGGGATGTGGTGGAAGAATTTGACCAGCCCGCGGCCTGCGTGATTAAGCACAACACGCCTTGCGGTATTGCCGTGGCCGCATCTTTGGATGAGGCGGTTTCAGGCGCCATTGATTGCGATCCTGAGGCCAGTTTCGGCGGGATTATCGGGCTTAACCGCGCTTGCGATTTTAAAACAGCGGAAACGATATTTAATAAGCTTGGGTTTTTGGAGGTTATTGCCGCGCCTTTGTTCCAGAAAAAAGCGCTCGACCTTCTTACGACGCGCAAAAATCTCCGTTTGGTGGAATTGGCCAACGAAAGAAAATGGCCTCACGCCTACCGGTTGACTAAGTTGGGGCTCCTGGTTCAGGATGCGGACGGCCCTCTGAAGGCAAAGTGGGGGGAATTTCAGAGTAAGGCCCGTTGCGTGACGCAGGGCGAGCCCACCGCGGACGAGTGGAAAGAATTGTTTTTTGCCTGGCGCGCGGTCAAGGTGGTTAAATCCAACGGCATTGTTCTAACCAAGGGTATGCGGACGGTGGGAATAGGTGCCGGCCAAATGAGCCGTGTGGACGCGGTAAGAATCGCGTGCACCAAGGCAGGCGAAAAAACGCGGGGAAGTTATCTGGCCAGTGACGGGTTTTTCCCCATGGCTGACAATATCGAAGTCGCGGCCTCTTACGGCGTGCGCGCCATAGTCCAGCCAGGGGGCTCTATCCGGGACCAGGATGTTATTGACGCGGCTAACCGCCATAAAATTGTCATGATCACGACGGGGATGCGGCATTTCCGGCATTGAGCCAAGCCATGACGGGCTACCTAGAGGCCCTCAAATACCTCTATTCATTTCTTAATTACGAAGTCAGGACAGATTATTCCTATCCGTGTGACTTGAACCTCCGGCGCATGCTTTTTCTGATGAAGTTTTTTGGCGCGCCGCACCGGAAACTTCCCTTTGTTCTTGTGGCGGGCACCAAAGGGAAAGGGTCAACGGCCTGCTTTTTATCCTCCATCCTGCGGTCAGGAGGATTTAAAACCGGACTTTACACTTCGCCACATCTTCACGATCCGCGTGAAAGAATCATGATTTCCGACCGCAAAATTTCCAAAAACAATTTTGCGATTCTTATGGGAAGAATAGAAAAGAGGCTTTCCCGGAATCCGCTTCCTGCCGGTTTGGGTAAAGTCACCTTTTTTGAATTGCTGACAACGGCTGCCTTTGTTTATTTTGCGGACCAAAAGGCGGATATCGCCGTGCTTGAAGTGGGGCTGGGAGGAAGACTGGACGCCACCAATATTGTCAGCCCCGCCGTTTCCGTTATCACGCCCATCAGTTATGACCAAGATGGCTTATTTTTTCGCGTCCCACAGTCAAAACTTCGTTGATGGAGTGGTCACCCACCACAAGATTCATAATGGCTTCCGACATATTGCGAAGTGTCTCATTCACATTACGCACTTTGAAAGCGAAGAGCACGGGATCTTTCACCCGGTACTGCACAATCCACTCAACCTCCGCCACATTCAAGTCGCCCGTCAGCATCAGGGATTCCTGTTCGAACATGCGCGCCTGATTCGAGTAACCGGAACGTCCCGAGGTTTCCGACCCGTTGCGGATAAAACTGCTTCTCACGCCCGCCTGCAAAGTGCGGAAACCGAATTCCTCCTTGAAAACGTGAGTGACTTTCACTTTTTTAACCGTTTCAATTCCAAAAGGAAGTTTGAAATGAAGTCCGGGCTGGGTTGTGGCAACATATTTTCCAAAGCGCTGAATCACGCCGACTTCATCCGGCTCAACTGAATAAAAAACAGTCCCGATTGAGGAAAAAATGAGGACGACTAAAAAAATAAAAAAAAGGGATCCGTACCGGGGGGCATTAAATTTCGGGAATTGTATTTCAGCCATTTTACATCCTTCTTCTGATTTTAATCACGCGGCATTATACTAATGATGCCGGTAAAATACAAGCCCTGATGCAAGTTTCGGATAAAAGTAAGTCGATTTATGCGGCAGGAGGTCTTTCCGTTCGCAAACCTTTTGAATTTCACCCACGGGAATCGACCGCATGATAAATCCGGCAGCAAACTCGTCCGAGTCCACTTTCGCAAACGCCTCGGCATCGCTCCGCGTGTAGCCCAGATAATCCTCAAACTGTTCCTCCCTGAGGCCCAGCACCTTTTCCATCACAATATAGGAAAGGATGCTCACTTCAAGACCCGCCCATTCCGCGGATCTTCCCTTAGGAGCAAACGGTTGCACGGCAGCAAGGGATTTGAGTTTGGCCAAATACGCCGCATCCCCGCCCAAATAAAGGCCGAAACCTTTGTCCGTTGTGGAAAGGCCGTCCACCGCTGCCATCAGGCGTTCACGTTTGGTTTTCACCAAATCAAAATAGGCCCCCAAATTGGCCAGAAAAGCCTTGAAATTAAAGCCGGCCGGTTTCTTTAAAAGCCGGTGCGTGGGCAAAACCAAAAGACCCGGATCATGAATATCCACCAGAGAAATAAGAACATAATCACAGGAGGATTCACCGTTTTTTCCTTCTTCTTTCCGGTGATTCAAGGCGGTTTCATAGCGATGATGCCCGTCAGCCAGCACGATTTTTTTGCTGCGGAAAGAGGCCGTCACCTGTTCAATCGCTCCGGCATCCTCGATTTTCCAGAACTTGTGAACCACCTTCTCTTCATCCCTGGCCTCAAACAAACCCGGCGTTTTGTAAAAGGGCGCAAGCGCCCGATTCACCGAACCGTCGTTATCTTCATAAAGTCCGAAAACAGGCGAAAGATTGGCATGGGTTTCTCGCAGCAAATGAAGCCGGTCCGCCTTGGGTTTGGCATAAGTCTTTTCGTGAGGAAAAACAACCCCCTCACCCAGATTTTCAAGCTTCAAAAGGCTGAAAATCGACCGCCGGATTTCTTCCTTGCCGCTCAAAGGGTGCTTGAATATTTGTTCATAAAGATAAAGACAAGGCTTTTCATCCTCAATCAACACGCCTTCCCGCATCCAACTCTCAAAAAAAGCCTTAGCACGCGTGTAACGATTGCCGGTTTCATGGTCCGAGGGTTCATCCTTGCCCAGAATCAAACGTACCACGTTGTAGGCGCTAAGCCGGTAAAGATTATCACGGCCTTCGGGAGAAATAACATCATACGGAGGGGCAATGACCTGGGAAATCTTTACTTTATCCGTGTTGTACCGCAATCCGCGGAAAGGTTTGAGAGTGGCCATCATTTCACTTTACCGTTGCCCCGGCGTCTATCGGCCTTTCAGGCGTCACCAGGGTGAGCGTCTGACTATCCGAAGCCGCGAGAAGCATTCCCTGGGATTCCACTCCCCGGATCACGGCAGGCTCAAGATTATTCACAACCACAACTTTCTTCCCTTTCAGCTCTTCCAACGAGTAAAAATTCCTTATGCCGGCCACGATGCGCTTTTTTTCTTCGCCCACCCGGATGTCCAGAACATAAAGTTTGTCAGCCTGCGGGTGATAGGCGGCTTCAAGAATTTCCGCGACGCGGAATTCCAATTTTCTAAAATCCTCGATGGATGCCATTTTCTCTCCTTGTAGGAGCGCGATTCTAACACAGATGTTCTCTGTTTTCAAATGGTTGTGAATTGTCCAGGGCCGGTGCAACTCACACATTTCCCTTGCCTTGAAGGCAAAAAATGTTATAATTTTTCACTTGTATAACATTCCATTCCACGGCACTGTATGCGAATGCGTTTACAGTCTCCTCAGGAATTGTGAGTATCACAAAACAAACTAATACCGTACTCCATTTGATGTTATGGGTACACGGTATTGTACATGATTGAAATTGGAGGTCCAATTTCAATCGTAATGCTGTACTAATCCGCGGTCATTACACAATGGGAAAAATTAAAATAGCTATCGCCGGTGTCGGAAATTGCTGCGCCTCCCTGATAGATGGGATTGATTATTACGCTCATAACGGAAAACTCAAAAGCGAAGAAACCCTCGGTTTGATGAATTACAAAATCGGGAATTACGCGCCTTCGGATATTGAAGTGGTCGCAGCTTTTGACATTGACAAACGCAAGGTCGGGCAGCGGTTCGACGCAGCGCTCAAAGCCAATCCCAACTGCATCCTGCCGCTGAGCGGTAGCAACGGCCGATACAAAAGCGGAGTTATTGTCCAGATGGGAAAAATTTTGGACGGCTATTCCGAGCATATGGGCCAATATCCGGAAGACAGGACCTTTATTCCCGCCAATGAGAAACCGGCTGATATCGAAAAAATCTTGAAAAAAAGCAGCGCGGAAATTCTGCTCAATTACCTGCCCGTGGGCTCGGAACAGGCCACACAGGTTTACGCTGAAGCCTGTCTTAACATGGGCATTAGTTTTATTAATTGCATGCCGGTTTTTATCGTTTCCAACCCCGTGTGGGCCAAACGTTTCAAAGATAAAGGCATTCCGGTGGTGGGCGACGACGTCAAGGCTCAAATCGGGGCCACCATCGTGCACCGCACGCTTACCAAACTTTTTGAAGACCGGGGCGTCAAAATCGACCGCACGTACCAGTTGAATATGGGAGGCAACACGGACTTTCTCAATATGCTTAACCGGGAAAGGCTGATGTCAAAAAAAATATCCAAAACCCAGGCGGTTCAGAGCCAGCTTGAAACGCCTCTGCCTGAAGAAAACATTCACATCGGCCCTTCGGATTATGTTCCCTGGCTCAAGGACAACAAGATTTGCTATCTTCGCATGGAAGGCAGAGGGTTCGCGGGATTTCCCGTGACCGTGGAGCTAAGGCTCTCGGTGGAAGACTCCCCCAACAGCGCGGGATGCACGATTGACGCCATACGCTGCGTGAAAATAGCCCGGGAAAGAAAACTTGGCGGTCCGCTGACTTCTATCTCCGCTTACACCATGAAGCATCCTCCCCAACAGTATTCCGACACGGAGGCGCGGGACCTTGTCCGCCGGTTCATTGAAGGCAAAATCAAGCAATAAGCTTTTTTCCCTTTTACGCGTTTTTCCGTTCGTATTTATTTTTTTCGCAAACGCATGTGCCGCACCGGCAGCGGAAACACCGGCGGAACTTATTTCCAGCATCACGCAAGATATCAACCAACGCTATCTTTCATTCCGGAATTTGCGGGCCTATATGGAGCTGGAACTTTCCCAGCCCGGGATTTCACCTCAACGCTCCTTCGCACAGCTGGCTTTTAAACAGCAGGGTGAAAAACTTTATTTCAAAACTTTCAGCCAGCTCACGCCCCATTACTTCACGCTGATTTCAAAAGAAAATTCATTCTGGCTGCAAATCCCGAAGACAAAAACCATTTATACCGGCCCGCTGGAAGCCATCGGAAAGGAGCATTTCGAGCTGAAAATCACGCCGCAGGATTTCCGGAAAATCCTGGTGCCCAATCCGGTTGAACAGACACCGGATAATTTGCGGCTTGAAAAGCAACCCGGCCATTGGCAGCTCGCGGTTTATGCACCTCTCGGACAGACAGGACAAACCTTTAAGGAAAGAGAATTATGGCTGGATAAAAGCAGCCTCCGACCGCTCAAGGACACACGTTTCTCGGCCAATGGCAACCCCTATCTGGAAATCCGCTGGGAGGAATTTGAGGATAAGAATTCGGGCGAAACTTTTCCCAGCCTGATCACGCTTTTTAAACCCACCACGGGGTATCTCCTGCGCCTTAAGCTCAAAAAATGGTCCACTCCGGGGATGATTCCTGAGGAATTATTCGAAGTGGCCAATAAAAATGCTTACCGGATTGAAACGATTAGCCGATAAATCTTGGAAGGCAGCCCTCATGTTTTTTGAAAAGGCACTATAAGGGTCGAACCTCTCTGCTCTGAAAGAGCAAATAAATTCAGATAATCAGGACGCAGGCGGAAATCACCGTGGTCCAGTTTCCGTGCTTGTCCCCTTCAGCGGACTGGGTGATATTCGCGGTTCTCACAATCTCATCGCTGATTTTCCATTGTTCCTTCTTGGCGTCGTAACTCGCCTCGGGGTCGAATTTGACTCCTAAAACCGTGGCCAGCATGCTCGCGGCCAGGTCTTCGGCGTAATCTCCGGCCTTTTCCTCGGTTTCCCCGTAGGGATGATGTTCGGACAAATAACCGCACATTTCCGGATTCTTGGGAATAGCAATGCCGATACTTGCCGCAATCAAACGGTTTGGCTCATTGGTGGAATTTTCCGCGAGCACCATGTGAAGGATTTGCCCGTGCGCCAGATATTTAAGCCCCGCCTCCTTGGGAATCAATTTGCAATTGGGAGGAAAAATACTGGAAACCCTCACCAGGTTGAAAGATGCGATTTTCGCGTCGCGCAGCGCGAGCTCAAAGCTGGTCAATTTGTGCTTGTGTACGCCCACGCCTTTGGTCAAAAACGCTCTTTTAGGAAGCAACATAGCTCAAACTCCTCCTCCTCCTTCTTCTTTATTTTTGACAACGGGGGCAAAACGAGGTACCCCGTCCGCCCATTTTGATTTTTTTTATGGAAGTTCCGCAGCGCGGGCATGGCTGTCCGGCTTTTCCGTAAACCTGATGGCATTCCTGAAATGAGCCGCAAGATCCGTCCGGCCTCACATAATCATCGATCGACGAACCTCCCTTTTTAATCGCCTCCCGAAGCACGCCGCGCATGACGTCAAAATAGCGGCTCAAACTGTTACGGCTCAATCGAAACGCCCTGGCGCTGGGGCTTATGCCCGCCCGAAAAAGCGTTTCATCAACGTAAATATTCCCCAGGCCGGAAACAAGTTTTTGACTTAACAGAAGCGGTTTGATGCGGGCGCGGCTTTTCTTGAAAAGGGATATGAAATTTTCCTTCCGAACTTGAAAAGGATCGCATCCGATGTGATTAAAATATTCCCGCAATCCTTCCGGGTCAAAACGCCTTAAATCGAGAAACCCGAATTTCCGGATGTCGCGGTAATAAAAACTCGAGTCCCCAAAATCAATCCGCACATGCGTGTGTTTATCAGGCCGCTCTGCC
Source organism: Candidatus Omnitrophus fodinae SCGC AAA011-A17 (assembly GCA_000405945.1). Taxonomy (GTDB): domain Bacteria; phylum Omnitrophota; class Omnitrophia; order Omnitrophales; family Omnitrophaceae; genus Omnitrophus; species Omnitrophus fodinae. Next base: position 3,758 of record ASOC01000059.1, on the reverse strand, counting down.
GGCTCAACAATAGCCTGCCCGGTCATGCCGAGATGCATGACCATCGTCCATTCCGTACCAAAACGGAACAGGATATATTTCCCTTTCCGTTCCAGGGAAGTCAATTTTTTGCCGGCAAGTTCGCGGCAAAAAAGGTGGGAGGGAATTTTGAGAACTTCTTCGTGAAACACCCGTACCGAAGAAACGGCTTTTCCGGCAAGCGGACTCAGGGCTTTGACTATTGTTTCAACTTCCGGAAGTTCAGGCATTCCTGTCAGAGGGGCTTTCTGTGCCGGTCTCCGTCATCGAGATCGTGGTAGTAATGTATCTTTTTCTCGCCTTTTCTCCAGCACAGATACACGAGCTGTTTGTTGTGGACATAAAAGAAATCCACGATTCCCTTTTCAAGGTCTCTCAAAAAACAGCCGGCCTCATTGATTTTAAGAATGTCTTCTTCGAAGGAAAGGATGAGGGACTCAAGCTCCGCGGATTTCTCGAGATATTCGCGTCCGTCTTGGCTTTGATAGTCTTGGATGCGCTCACCGGCAATCAAGTCCAGCACGAGAAGCTGGTCGTGATGCTTCTGCATCCGCTTTTTTTTGGCAAGAAGCTCCTCCATCAGCTGCTCCAGCGCGGGAATCAGCGTGTTGGCCTCCGCCAGGGTAAAAACTCTAGGATTCGTTGCCACGGGACGGTTCACAATCGAACTCTTTTTTTCCAATGTTAGACCGCAAGAAAAATGAGCGTGTGTATTCTATTACAGGTAACGGCAAGTTGAAAGAATTTTTTAGGGATTCAGCGTTCGTGGACTTCCTCCACCGTGACGCTGGTCATGAGACCCCCGTTACGGGCCACGTTGATAACTGATTCATCGCTCACACGGGAAAAGCCGCCGGCGTATTTGGTGCCAAAGACAAAGGCGTTGAAATTGATCTTCTTATAGAGGAAATCAATCTTTGAATTAACCACAGAAGGAACCGTCACCACCGGAATCGGCACAAACTCTTGCACCACCCAATCCGCCTTCAGCGCCCGGTCAATAACCCGGTTCCAGTCATCCTCCCGGGTCTCACTGCCGATGAAAACATCCTTCCCGTTATGCCCCTCGGACGGTTTGAGAACCAGAGTGTCTTTCTCATCCTTAAGAAAATCAATGAGATATATCTTTCTGCCGCCGTAGAATTGTTCCGCGTCTACCATGCGGCGAGTCCAGGGTAAATGGTGCGTCTTCACACGGTTTTCTTCGGCCGTGAAATAGTGATCATAACCTGGATTGGTCAAAAGAGACATCATGGCCTTGGTGCCGGCAAGTTTGGAGCGGAGGGGATTGACCATGCAAATGGCACGGTCCTTGTATGCCTTGACAAAATCACTGACTTCATCGAGTTTTTCAAAAATCTCCTCCACCATCACACGGCGGTAAACCAAATCCACCCGGAAATCTTCATAATAAAGCTTGCCGCCCTTATATTTAAAATCCCGGGGATCCGCAATTTCCGTTTTGTACCCCTTGCTTTCAAAAAAAGTTTTTAAGCCTTCAAACTCCGGCCGGGTCTTAACCGTGCGCCAGTCCACAATGGCTATATGCGGTTTTTCCGGCCCGCCGAATTCTTCATAAGCGCTCAAAAGCGCGGACAGCAGTCTTTCCGAGCGGTGCTCCCGTTTGAAATGATGCCCCTCAAAAAAACCTGTCAGCTCTTGAGTGGAAAAAATCATGTCCTCAATTTGATCCGCGTAATTCATGCCCGCCGGGGAACTCGTATTCAACTCGACAAATTTAAGACTTTCGCCTTCCATCAGCGCGTCAAACCGGGCAATCACCACATTGCGGGAATACCCGTGATCCAGGCTGACCAGTTCTTTGGCCTCATCGGAAAGGTGAAAAAGGCCGGCAAAAGAAGGCTCCCGAAAGTGAAGATCCACCACCTTGTTCAAAATACTCATAATCGTCTCGCTGGTGGATTTAACGAGCTTTTCCTGGCGGGGACTCAGAAAATGGGGTTTGCAAAAGGTGGGAATACTGAACTTTCCATATTTGATCTGACTTTTTTGCAAACGGTCCTCGAAACTTGTCACCGCCTGCACCGCATCCTTTTCGTGTGAAAGGAGATACTGATCAAAGGCATGATCAATATTCCTCAGAACCGTTTCCCGCATCAACCTCACCCTTTCAGTTTGAACGGCCCGGCCGCGGCCGTGGTAACACCGTGAATATTGGACACACTGGCCCGCAGCAAGCCGGGCTTCTTGGCCTTATCGAACATCCACTGATACTTATAACTTTCCCCGGGCCGGTGTTCGTAAAAAGTCTTTAGCGAGTTCCAGGTTTGTCCCTCATCGTAGCTGACTTCAAAAAGAATGCGTTCCAGATTGGACGGAATATTCTTCAAGAAAAGTTCCAAATCGTTTTGCTGACCGAGGGAAACCGTCTTGCCGTCCACTTCAGCCCCATTGATTTTAAAATACCCGAAAACTTCCTTCGTTTCAATAGGGGCTGCCGCGGTTTCTCCGGAAGGATCCGCGGACCCGAAAAGGATGTCATCCACGTACAGGACGCCCTTTTTGCTGCGGTTTTTATTCTCAAAAACAAAAACCAGCTCCATGATATTGTTCCAGTCCTTGAATTGCCTGAAGGACGTGAAAGGAATGACCACCTTTCTCCACTGGTCCGTGTTTTCACCCATCACAAAACGGGTGGCAGGCACCTTAGAAACAGTATCCTTGCCCAGAACAAAAAACTTGTTGCCGTCATCGTCCCGGTGGAACTCTATACCGAACCGGGGGGCCTCCTCTTTGGTCTTAATCCAGAAAGAAAAGTAATGGTACGAACGCATATCCAAAGGCGTGGAACTTCCCGGCTCAATATCCGACTGTCCGGTTTTTGACCAGTAATAAGAGAATGAATTGGGCACGGTCACGTCATAATCCAGCTTGAGCGACTTCCCCTGACCGCCGAAAACATCCGTGGAAGCCGAGGCGAAAGCAGGAAGGCATCCGCCCGGATATTCCTCATCCCCCTGGGTGGTTCCACCCACTGAATTGCGGTCTGATCCGCTGTCAAAATTATCCAGAATTAGCACCTGATTGACGGACGGCCCCCCGCCTGTCGGCGCGGCCTGAATCCCCGCGGGCACTAAAAGAATCGCCGCGACAAGCACTCCGATTTTTTTGAGCGTTTTCATGGCATGCCCTTTCTTATTTCCTGAAGGAAACCTGATCAATCAAAACGGTTCCTTCTTTATAGGTTGCGAGAATATCGTCAAAAACAACCACCATTTCGGCCAGATTTTTCCAGTTCATTTCCGCTTTGGAAGTTTTGAAGTTGATTTTAATCTCCTGCCAGGCCTCCGTGACGCCTTCAACCGGATAAATGGCGCGTCGTCCCTCTCCATCCTTGATTTCCAGCTTGAACCGGGTGGTGAATTTGCCCTCGCTGCCGCCTTTCACCCAAAGGCTCAAAACATTAAACGGGGACGCGTCAAACCCTTTCAGTTTCATCCAAAAGCCGTTAAACGCCGGATTCTTGGACTGCACGTCATAATCGAGACGCAAGCAATAACCGTTATTCGGATCCTTGTAATCGTCCGGCTCATTAAAAAAATAGCAGCCTTGTGAATCATCATTCGGATCATGATTCCAGGTGCCGTAAGGCCCGCCGAGGTTGTTGGGCGGCTCTCCTTTGTCAAAATCAGCCACCACCACTTCGTCCGCAGCGTACAGGGCCGTACTGAAAAAAATGATAAAAAATAAAGCGCCTAGTGATTTTTTCATGTTACCCT
>ASOC01000058.1 GCA_000405945.1 Candidatus Omnitrophus fodinae SCGC AAA011-A17 | reverse complement strand
ACGAGGTTGGGCACAGGGTTCAATTTTTAAAAAGCGATTTGTTTTTATCCTTGCCAACTGGCAGAAAATTCGACCTCATTGTTTCCAATCCGCCCTATCTTTCGGAAAGCGATATGCAAGAAATAGCGCCGGAAGTTATGAAAGAACCCAGGCAGGCTTTGCTGGCCGGTCCGCGGGGAACGGAATGCATTGAGCGGTTGGCAAAAGAGGCCGCTGATTTTTTAAAACCGGACGGCCGGATGTTTATTGAAATCGGAGCGGGACAGGGCCGGGAAGCCGGGGATTTGTTCGCTCTTCATGGATGGGATTACAGAATTTTCAAGGATTATAACGGGCTGGACAGGGTCCTGGCCGCTCGCCAGGGCCCGCCGGAACAAGCCGCCGTCCGCGGCATGAGCAAGCGGGTTGCGGGGAAGAAGCAGTAGGACATGGAAAAACTGGTCATTCAGGGAGGAAAAAGGTTAAGCGGGGAAGTGGAGATCTCGGGCGCCAAAAACGCCACGCTTCCTATTTTGGCCGCGGCCTTACTCGCCGACGGGGAATCGGTGATTGAAAATGTCCCAAATCTCAGGGACATTTCAACCATGGTTAGGCTTCTGCGGTCGCTCGGAGCACGGGTGACCCAGTCCAATGGCAGTATTTCCGTCAAACCGACCAATTCGCTGGTGCCGCTTGCGCCTTACAAGCTGGTGAGCACCATGCGGGCGTCGATTTGCGTATTAGGACCTCTACTAGGGCGGCTCCATGAAGCGGAAGTTTCGCTTCCCGGAGGATGCGTCATTGGACCAAGGCCGATAGACCTTCATATCAAGGGTCTTGAGGCCTTGGGAGCCAAAATCACCATTGAGCACGGGTATGTCAAGGCCAAGGCCAAGGAGCTTCGCGGCCGAGAAATTTATTTGGGAGGTTCTTTTGGTTCTTCGGTGCTGGCCACGGGCAATGTGATGATGGCCGCGGTGCTGGCCAAAGGGGAGACCTGGATAGAAAACGCGGCCTGCGAACCAGAAGTGGAGGATTTGGCCAATTTTTTAATCTGCATGGGCGCCAAAATCGAAGGCGGAGGCACGCACCTTTTGAGAATTCAGGGCGTTAAAAAACTCCGCGGAGCGCGGCACCGGGTGATTCCAGACCGCATTGAGGCCGGAACATTTATGGTAGCTGGCGCGATGAGCCGCGGGGATGTTATGGTCAAAAACGTGATTCCGCAGCATAATAACGCGCTTATCGACAAGTTGCGGGCCGCGGGCGCGGATGTCACGCACACGAAAAACACAGTCAGGGTGCGGGGCAAAAAGGTTCTCAAGCCCGTGGATGTGACCACGCTGCCGTATCCTGGATTTCCGACCGATCTTCAGGCGCAAATGATGGCCTTGATGACCATCACGCCGGGAATCAGCGTGATCACGGAAAAAATTTACCCGGACCGGTTCATGCATGTGAGCGAACTCAACCGCATGGGCTCCAAGGTGTTTATGGAAGGCTCAAGCGCGATTGTGACCGGGGTTAAAAGACTTTCGGGGGCCCATGTGATGGCCTCGGATCTCAGGGCCAGCGCGGCGTTATTGCTGGCGGGTCTTGTGGCGGAAGGAAGGACGGATGTGCACCGTATTTACCACCTTGACCGGGGTTATGAGAAGGTCGAGGAAAAAATGAAGGGACTCGGTGCCGCTGTCTGGAGAGAGAAAGAGTAATCCTAATACCTAAAAGGCAGGCGACCTGTTCAGGCGGCGGTTGGCCCGGGGTCGGAACATAAAATTAAAATGGAGGTCTACACATTATGCCTTTACGCATTCGATTGAAAAGAGTGGGAACCACCAAGCGGCTTCAGTGGCGGGTGGTGGTCGCGGATTCTAGAATGCCCCGGGACGGCAAATTCATCGCCAATCTAGGCTATTACGATCCGAACCAAAATCCGGCGATTATTAAAATCGACGAAGCCAAGTTTAAACAGTGGGTGACCAAGGGCGCGCTCGCTTCGGAAAGCGTGCTGAATCTGGTGAAGCGCCAGAAAAAACGCAAAAGTTAGTTTGCGGCGGTGTCGAAAACAGGCCCATTGCTCACGTTTGATATATTGACGCTTTTTCCGGAAATGTTCGTGGGGCCGTTCCGGGAGTCAATGATTCGGCTTGCCAAAAAAAAGGGCCTGGTTAAAATACAGGTGCACAATTTGAGGCGCTTCACACTGGATAGGCATAAAACCTGCGATGACAAGCCTTTCGGAGGCGGTCCGGGGATGGTGATGATGGCCGAACCCCTTTTTAAGGGGATAGAGTTTTTAAAAGCCCGCAGGCCAGGGGCTAAGGTGATTTTGCTCGCTCCCCAGGGAAAGAAATACAACCAGCGTGAGGCCTGGCAATTGTCGCGCGAGAGCCATTTGATTCTCGTGTGCGGGCATTACGAGGAAGTGGATGAGCGGGTGCGCGAGCATCTGATTGATGCGGAATATTCCATCGGGGATTTTATCACCACGGGCGGCGAATTGCCGGCCATGTGCCTGGTGGACAGTCTGGTGAGACTGGTTCCCGGCGTGGTGGGAAACAAGGATTCGATTCAGCATGAATCTTTTCAGAACGGGCTGCTGGATCATCCCCATTACACAAGGCCCAGGGTTTTTAGAGGGTTTTCAGTGCCGGAAGTGCTTCTTTCCGGAGACCACAAAAAGGTGGAGGCGTGGCGCAAAGAGCAGGCCCTGCGGAGGACGCAGGAGCGCCGGCCGGATTTATTGAAGGAACACAGGAAGGATCATTAATTAAGCCGTAAGGCGTTAGAGGAGACTTTTATGAAACGCGGTATCGAAATTATTGAAAAACCACATTTGAAAAGCGAAATTCCCCAGTTTAGAGTGGGTGACGAAGTGCGCGTTTTTCAGCGCATTCAGGAAGGCGACAAGTCGCGCCTTCAGGCTTTTGAGGGCATTGTGATACGCCGTCGCGGAATCGGCACGGGAGCGACGTTCGCGGTTTTAAGGGCGGACCGCTCGAACAGCGTGGAGAAAAATTTCGCGCTTCATTCCAAATTGGTGGAAAAGGTTGTGGTCATCAAGCCGGCAAAGACCAAGCTGACAAAAGCCAAACTTTATTTTCTGAGGCACAAGGCATCTGAAGTCAAATAATAACCCATGCCTAGCTGTTCGCGGCCCGGTCAAATTAGGCACTCCCTTTATTCGTTTGAACAAAAGTTCTGGGCGCGCGGACTTAACCGGGTGGCCGGTGTGGATGAAGCCGGCCGTGGTCCTTTGGCCGGCCCGGTGGTGGCCGCCGCCGTTATTTTGGACCGAAGTTTTAAAATCCCCGGCCTTAACGATTCCAAACAGCTTTCCCCAGGAAAAAGGGAGAACCTTTTTGCCGCCATTCTCGAAAGCGCGGCCGTGGGCGTGGGCCTGGTTTCCGAAAAAGAAATCGACAAAATTAATATTTTTCAGGCCGCCCGCCTAGCCATGAAGCAGGCCATTGATCGACTTCCCAAATCCCCCGACGCTTTGCTCATTGACGGCAGGATGAAAATGCAAACCCCTTGTCCCTGCCTGGAAATTGTTCGGGGTGACGCGCTTTCAGCCAGCATTGCGGCCGCCTCGATTGTGGCCAAAGTGGTGCGCGACAGAATCATGATGGCTTATCACGAGATTGCGCCCGAGTTTCGCTTCAACGAACACAAAGGTTACGGGACTGAAAGCCACTTGGCATGCCTTGAGAAAAAAGGCCCTTCCATTTTTCACCGCATGAGTTTCCGCCCCATCATGCAAGACCCCTCCGGGGGTCTTGCATGACTGCGCCCGGCCGTCAGGTTTTGGCGGCCCGGGGAGAGCAGCGGGCCGGGGACTATTTAAAAGAAAAGAAATATAGAATTCTTGACCGGAATTACCGCTGCGCCTTGGGAGAAATCGATTTGGTGGCCGAGCGGGACGGGGTGATTGTTTTTGTCGAAGTGAAGACCCGGACCAGCCGGAGCTTTGGGGAGCCGGAAGAGGCGGTGACCCGGACCAAGCAGAGAAAATTGGGGCAATTGGCCGAATATTACCTCAAAGCAAAACAATTGCACGGCAGAGATGTTCGTTTCGATGTGTTGTCCGTGCTGGAAAATTCCGCGGACGGAACTTTTGAAATCTCACATTTTGAAAGCGCTTTTGAGTTTTAAAATTTCACCGCCGCCCAATCGGGTGGTCTCCACTACACGCACTTTTCGAAAAACAGTTCCTTGTCGCACAATCACTTACGCTTTCTCGCTTCTTCAAAAAAGACGATTTTTTAGCCAAACTGCGGAACTTGGGCTAGCTGAGAGCTGATAAGGACGGCCCCGATGCGGCCGCGGCAGGAGGTTGGCCGGTGCCGAGGATCGGGAGATCAAGAAAAAAAACCGTGCCATTGCCGGGTTCGGATTCGGCCCAAATTTTGCCGTGATGCATTTCGACAATTTTTTTTGCGATAGACAAACCGAGACCGCTACCTTTTTTTTCTTCTGCCTTCGCCTGGCGGCCCCTATAAAATTCTTCAAAAATATGCGGCAGTTCTTCCGGTAAGATTCCGATACCGTTATCCCGTATCTGGAAACGAATAAAATTGCCGGGACTTGAGACATTCATTTCCATCACTCCGCCGGACGCGTATACCGGACGGCATTTTTCAAGAGATTGAGAAGCGCCTCTTCGAGATAAATACGGACCCCTTTGACCGCGGGCTCTTTCAAATCCGTTCGGACATGAAATGAAATGTTCTTGCTCTCTGCCAGCGGTCGCACCGAATCGCAAATGCTTTCGATCATTATTTCCAGGGAAAAGGGTTCCAAAGTCAATTGACGGGTTAATTTCAGTTTCGTAATATCCAATAGAGCATTGACATAACGAATGAGTTGCTCACAGCGGGACTGGGCGCGTTTGAGCAAATCTGCCTGAAGTTTATTGAGGGACCCGATAACTTCCTTTTCAACCGGCTCCAGGCAAGTCTGGATCGCCGACAAATCATCACGGATATCATGAGTCACGTGCAAAACATATTCGCTTTTGATGCGGTCTTTTTCATTGAGCTGCTGATTGGCCTTCATGAGCCCCTTTTCCCGGTCCTTCAAAAGATGCGAAATGGAAGTGGTCATATACGCAGAAATGTAGAGCGTGCTGATGAAAACAAAAGAAACCGCGAAAAGATAGCCCGGCTGATGATGCAACTCCAGGGAAGCAATGCCCAAAGAATAATACGGCAATAAATTGAAGTATTCCGACCAAGCGACCCCAAGGAATAACAGCGCAGCGTAAGTAGTTTGAAAAAGCGCCGCACGCCGCGAAAGGAGAATGCCGGCAATGATCACGTGAAAAATAAAATAAAAGCCGAAGGGATTTTCAACGCCTCCGGAGAAATGAATCAACATCGCAAGGCAGGTTAGATCGATAAAAATTTGAAAGTTGGCCAAAAAATTAGCCGACGAATACGATATTTTACGGAAAAACAATAACGCGGCATAGATCAAGCCATTATACGCGACAAGAAATAACGCCACTGCATAGAGCGGCAAAACGGAATACCGTGGGTGAAAAATTTGTGAGAAGCCAAAAACAACCGCGAAAACGCCGGCAGCGGCCAGCCATCTTAACTTAACCAGCCAATGAAGCCGGTTGAACAATTGTTGAATCACCGTTTTCGGATCAGACATATTTTTATTTATCGATTACCGGACGTGTTTTTCAACGGCCTTGATGAGCGCCTCCGGTTTCACCGGCTTTTCCAAAACCTCTTTGACCGGGAGCCATACCTCATCCGGTTCGTATTTGAAAAAAACTTGTGTCTCTTTAGAAATTCCGGTTACCATGATCACAGGGATGTCCTTCGTCGTTTCTTCGGTATGCAGTTTCTGCGCGATATCAAATCCCTCGGTCCGGTGTGTCATCATCACATCAAGAAGAATCAAATCCGGCTTTTCGAGCCGTGCCTTAGAAAAACCTTCCGCGCCGCTCGATGCCTGATGGATTTCGTAACCTTTGGCCTCGAGTAAAATTGAAATTGCAGCCTTAAAGTCCTGATCATCGTCCACCACTAAAATTTTCTTTTTCATACAGCCACTCCTTTTCCATGTTAAAACTTTTTTTGCGCGCTGTTTTAGCCGGTCAGCTCGGGCGTACCAAGCGCAAAACCGCGGGGTTGTCTTCCCTGCGCCCTGGATATGCCTAAATCTGTCGGCGCTCTCCCTAACGAAGCCAGTAAATTTACCACATCCTCAATTTGTTTTTCAATCCCGTCATCCCCATAGGCACGATTCGGGTAAATCTCATATTGCCGCCGGTATTGGGCGGGCGTCACGTTTAACATCACGGAATTCGCGCCGGCAAGCAGTCCCTTTCGCCGGGCATTCTCGCTCAAAGTCTCAAACGCAGTCGTGATTAAAATCCGTGCTTCTGTCGGCTCAAGCAGGCGAGTGACGGCTAAAACTTTCAAAATATCGTTTTCCTCCGGAACGCCGCTGTCTTTCAAAGGCGTATTGGGATGCGGAAGAAAAGGCCCGAAACTCATCATCTCGGCATGGAGTTCTTTGGCCAGAAACAGATCCCGCACGAGATCTTCACGGGTTTGGCCCGGCACTCCGACCAGTCCCCCCGTGATCAAAAGATATCCCAGCTTATAAGCCTCCCGGAGATGTGAAAGCCTTGTTTCCAAATCGGAACCGGGATGAAGGTTGCTGTAAAGAGCGGGATTTGAGGTCTCAAACCGCATGAGCAGTCCCCGGGCGCCAGCCTCATAAAGCTGTTCCAACCCATGGAATCCGATTTCGCCGAAGCTTATGAAGATAAGAGCCGGTGTTTTCGCTTTGATCCTGCGGACAACGCTTGCCAGTTCGCCGATCGAATACCCCGCATCTTCCCCACTTTGCAGAACGAGCGCTTTGAAACCGTGCCGCGCCACGGCCAGGCAGGCGTTTTCCACAATCTCATCCGGAGTCATACGGTAGCGCTTAAGAGTGCGGTGATGCGTCGAAATACCGCAATAAAGACAAGGCTGGGAGCAGGCATTTGAAATCTCAAGGATCCCGTGAACGCAGCAGGCATTTTTCAGATGTTTCTGCCGTAAAAAGTTCGCGCTTTTAAAAATCAAATCCAACTCGCGCGGATCCGTCCGGCCAAGGAGATAGACCGCATGCGTTTCGCTCAAAGGCCGTCCCGCTATAGTGCCGTCTAAAATAAACCCTAACTTCCGGTCAATGCCGGCTTTCTCCAAATCCAGCCGCGAAAGCCTCAGATCCGCTTCCTGCAATTCAAAAAAAGTTTCTTTCCATACCGAAAGAATTTCCTCAGCCTCAGCCAGCGGAATTCTTTCAATAATATATCCTCCCTGAGCATACACGAAGTCGCCCTTCCTAAGCTCCTCCATCTCGTTTAAGGCTTTTCGCTCCTCACCGAAATAATCGACGAATGCGATCTTTCCTGTGATCGCTTTGATCCTTCCTGGAATCGCGTAGCACATATCATTCGCAATCGAACGAAACGAGTCTCAATTCGCGCGCAGAACCCTTTTCGATCTCTAAAACGGCGTTTTCAAGGGCAGTGCCCTTGCCCTGTTCGGAAAAATAAGCGCGCAAAATATCCTCGTTGATTTCGGTCAATTCGCCCATCTTGAGGTAAATCTTCGTGACTTTGCCCGCCTTTTCCTCACTCACCCGTTCTGTCAAATCGCGGAACAAATCTTTTAGCAGGTGCATCTCATGCATCGGTTATTTCCTTTCGTTACATCGCCCATAAAAGCCCTTCAGTGCGGCTATCAAACTATCGCAAGAGGCCTTCACCGCCGGTGCCAGGCCTTCTCCAAAAGAGACATCCCTCGGTTGAATCCCTATGAGGGAAAAAGAAGCTCCGGAAATTTCTGCAATTATTTTCACAATAGCATTAAGCGGAATCTGATGGGTGCTCAAGGCCGTTTCTGCCATCAAAGACTCGGGAATCACCCGGATTTCTCCCGGCCGGCCCCCGAAATCGGCCGCATCCACCACAATCATTCGGGCGGGCTGAAAACCGATCGCTTCATCCATGACGCCTTCAGGCGCATCTCCCGCGTCTAAAATCTTGAATGTTTCCGAAGGCGTCAATTGCCCGGCGATATAAGACCCCGCGCCGTCATCCTTGCGCAAAGGATTGCCGGCTGCTAGAAATAGGTGAAGGCCCGGGCCGCAGGGCCGGATAGCCTCAAGAACCTCATCGGTTAATGAATTGGACATTTAGAAAGTGGGCGGAACACGAAATGCAGGGATCATAAGCCCGAACCAGCATTTCAAGCCGAAGCGTGATTTCCTCATCGCTCAAGTCGAGAATTTCCGGAACCATTTTGCGCATATCATGCTCGATATTGTTCAAATTCTGTCCGGTGGGAATGATGCAGTTGGCTTGAATAATTTTCCCTTGTTCATCGACCTCATAATCATGGAATAAAATCCCCCTCGGCACTTCAACCGCTCCAACGCCGCGGCCCGCCTTGACCGGAATCCGGCCCTGTTCATTGAGACCGACTGAAACCGTCTCGCGTTCGTCAATACCGTCCTTTTTAAGCTCTTCAAGGATTTGAATCGAGTCTTCGAGGCAATGAACGCATTCCACAAGCTGAGCCGCCGTATTCAGATAAGAATTAGTGACAAGCGGTTTGAAACCCAATTGAGCGCCTAAGGCCCGGGCCTTGGGCAACAATTTGCCGCCGTTCAGATTCCATCGCGCCAAGGCACCGACCATATAAGAAGCCCGGCTTGCCCTCGTATGTTTTGCCGAGGAATGCGGCACGATAAATTCATTGGTCACAGTCTTATAATTTTCCTTCTTGACCCGGAGACCGTCTGAAGAGCCAATATCTCCTTGGAGGAACGGATACTCACCCTCGTCGTTGACCAGAGCGACATATTCGGTTTCCCGCTCGAATTGCGGAAATTTTAATGTGGCCGCCAGCTCGATCGTGGGTCCCATATCTTTCTCCAAGGTCCTCAAAAGCGTCAGCATGGCATCAATCTCTTTTTCCTTGGGGAGCTTCGTGAAACCTCCGACGATGCACGAAATAGGGTGGACATGCCTCCCGACTAAAATATCGCAAACATCGTTGCAGGTCTTTTTCATCCGAATGGCCCGGCGGACGACTTCATTATGCGTCGCGATTAGCGGGACAAAACTTTTCACGCCCAAAAGGTCGGGTGCCACGAGCAAATAGATGTGCAAAATATGGCTGTCTAATGTCTCCATATGGAGAAGAAATTTGCGGAGTTTAACCGTCTGAGGCGAAGGCTTGAAACCGATTGCGTTTTCAGCCGCTTGGATCGAGGCCAGAGTATGCCCGCAAGAACAGATGCCGCATATCCTCGACGTAATGTGCTGGGCCTCAAAAATCGAACGGCCTTTAAGCATTCCTTCAAAAAAACGCGGCGCTTCGACAATATCAAGCCGGCATTCCTCGAGCCGCCCCTCCCTCACATTGACGACGATATTTCCGTGGCCTTCAACGCGCGTCAGATATTCAACATTGACTTTAACGTTTCTCGACATTCAACCTGGCCTCCCGGTCCGGTTCACACGCCTTGTTATACATGTTCATCTTATTTTCAACCCAGGCGAGGGGGATTTTGTGTTTTTCAAGGATGTCCTTTTGCCCGTCCACCGCCGGATTCGTCACCATGCCGCGGCACCCGTAACAGATATTGCCATTGTTCACGCACCAGGAATTGCATCCCGCTTTTGTCACTGGCCCGAGGCAGGTGATGCCTTTATCATACATGCATTCATTTTCATTGAGCTTACACTCCACGCATACGGCATGATCCGGCACGCGATAAGGAATCCCGGAAAGCGCTGACTTGAGAACCTTGACGAATTCGGGAATATACACCGGGCAGCCGTTCACAAAATAATCGACCAGGACAACCTGATGGATAGCGCGGGTAGGAATTGTCTCAAAATAACGGGCTTGCTCGCCGTAGACCGAACCTCGGATATCATCCAGGTTGAAATTGTTTTTCATTCCGTTGACGCCGCCTATCGTAGCGCAAGAGCCATAAGCGATCAGGACCGAAGCTTTCCGCCGGATTTCTTTGATACGCTCGACGGCATGGGGCGTCGTGATACTGCCTTCAACAATCGCGACATCATAATCGTCGGATTTTTCGGACATGACTTCCCGGAATTCTACGACATCGATCGCTTGAAGGACGTCTAGAAGCGTTTCGCCCATATTAGCCACCTGAAGCTGGCATCCCTCACAGCAAGCAAAATCAAAAAAGGCAACGCGTGGTTTTGTCATGGGTTAGATGGCCTCATGATTGTATCGAATTTCTTCATAGGTAAAGACAGGCCCGTCCTGACAGCAATAATGCGGGCCTATCTGACAATGGCCGCATTTACCGACACCGCACTTCATATGCCGTTCCATCGAAAGAATAATTTGACCGCTCGGGATGTTTTTTTTCAGGAGTTCCTGGATCACAAATTTATACATGATGGGCGGGCCGACAACAACCGCGAATGTCTTTTCCGGCTCGATCGCAAGCGGGGGTATCAATTTCGTAATCAAGCCCACCTTCCCTTTCCAGCCGGGACCGCCCTGATCGACTGTCTGGTCCAGATTGATATCCGGGCGTTCGCTCCAGGTGCTGAGTTCATCCACAAAAAGCATCATTTCCGGCGATTTGCAGCCAACGAGAATATGGATCTTTCCATAGCGGCTGCGGCAATCCAGGGCGTAATGAATCAGCGATCGAAGAGGAATATTTCCGCATCCGCCTCCGATAAATAAAAGATCGCTCCCTTGCATAGCCCGATAGGGAAAGCCTTTGCCGTAAGGACCGCGAATCCCAACGGTATCACCCGCCTCAAGCCGGTGCAATGCGGCCGTCACCATTCCGGCGCTCCGAACCACAAGCTCGAAAAATCCTTTCTGGGTCGGAGAAGAAGAAACTGAAATAGGCACCTCCCCCACTCCGGGAATCGAGATCATGACAAACTGACCGGGTTCATGCCCCAAATCCTCACTTCCGGGAAGGACGATTTGAAAATATTTTTCAAACTCGGTCATCTTCCTGGTTTGAAAAATCATTCCGGCTTTAACCTCATAAGGAGAATCGATCAGGACTTGCCGATTCATCATTTGCCTCAATTTTTTATTGATTCAACACCGGTTCTTTCGAATTTTGCTGTTCCTCGGCCAGCTTGTTGATTGTTTCCTTTAAGCTGATTTTTGCCATGCAGGTTCGCGTACAGCGGCCGCATCCGGTACAGCCATAGAGGCCGTGTTTTTCGACCGGGTAATAAAATTTTCTCATATAACGGTGGCGTTGACGCAGTCCCTTTTTTTTGCGGAAATTTTCTCCGCTCGCCACCTTCGCAAAGGTTTCATTTTGGCAGCTGTCCCAAACCCGCTGGCGCTCGCCTGTCGTTAAAGATAAGTCCAACTCATCGCGAAGATCAAAACAATAACAAGTCGGGCAGACGTTGGTGCAATTGCCGCAAGAGACGCAACGTTTCTCCATTTCCTCCCGCCACATATTGCTTTCAAACGATTGGCTGAAAAGATTCTTGAGCTCTTCATGAGAAACATTGATTTCCGGCTTAAAAATATCCTTCTTGCGTGCGCGAAGTTCTTCAAGCTCTCTGATATGTTCCGGCTTCGCCGGCGTAAAAATACGGCTGTCGGAGGCTATATTTCTACCGCGGTCGGAACCGACGTGAGAGATGAAACCTTGTTTCATTTCGGTCATGAATAAGTCATAGCCGCCATGGGGCAGCTCATTTTTCATCACCGCGCAGCTTGCGGAACCGTCGCAATAATCAAGGCATTCAATTCCGATAAGGGTAATGTTTGCTTTTCTATTGCGGTAATGGGCATCGCACGGCGCAGAAGACATCATGGCGTTGAGGAATTCAATGCCCGCCAAATCGCAGGTATGAACGCCCAGAATAACGATCGGCTCCGAAGAAACGACTGTCTCCCATGTCCGCTTGGACTTGTCAAATTTTTGGATCGTTTCATATTGCGGCATGAAATACTTCTTAGGCGGTAAAATGGTGGGAATATATTTCCAGGAAATATCTTTTGCGGAAGGAACCTCCGCAAAAGCATAACTCTTTACGCCTTTTCGCACCGGGGCAACCACTCTTTGCCTGGTGTTCAGTTTCGAGACAAAAAAATCAAGCTTGTTTTTGTCTAAAAAAACATATTCAGAAATATCCGGCATCATCCCTCCTGTCATGTGACGAGAATCACCAGCCGAAAAACAAACACCCAAAACCCACAAACATCATCGCCGCACCGGCAAAGGCATGGGCATATCGTCCCAGTCGTATTTCGCGAAAGGCACTCATCCCATAAAGGGGTATGAGCACCATCGAAAGCATGGCAACCAGCGTCGCGGCGCTGAACGATAGGGAGGCAGCTATGGCAGCACCCCAATGATGCCCGAGAGCGGGAATGACAAAAAAAGGTATCAACGGTTCACATGGACCTATTGTGAGAATAAGGAAAGCTATCCAGGCAAAATACGGAAATGGCATTTTAGAAATAACCGGAGCCCAGGTGCGTTTGAAACCTTGTTGCAGCCCATAGATCAAATAAACAAAGCCGAAAACCATGAGGCTGGAGGACGCCCAAAATTCCAGGCCCGCATTAAAAACCCGGAATTTTTGCAGTGAGAACCCAAGCCTCAAACCTACCCAGCCGGCAAAAACCGCAAATAACAGATGCGCCAAACCGCACAAAAGCGTGATCCATGCGGTTTGTGCTGCCTTCCAGCCCCTTGACTTCGATAAAGCGATCAACGGCACATAATGATCCGGCCCAAAACAAACATGCAATATACCTGCCGCGAAAGCTGTCACTAAGAGAGTTAAATGCATCTAAAGGCCCCTTTTTTTATAGAAACGTGATCCGCTGAAAATACGCCGTACCTTTAAATCATAAAACATCGAAATAAATTCGACCGTCAAATCGATATTTTTCACCACCACGCCTCTTGGAACTCTAATCGGCAGCGATGAAAGATTAAGAATGCCTCTTAATCCCGAAATCACCATCAAATTAGCCGCCCGCTGGCTTGCCTCTTTCGGCACGGCAATAATCCCCATCTCGGCGCGGGTTTTTCTAATGACTTCCGGCGCCACTTCCGGAGAATGCACCTTGACGTTGCAAAGCCGGCGTCCAGTCACTTTTTCATTTGGATCAAAAGCCGCGACAATTTTGATTCGATCTTTTATCAACCCCGAAGATTTCAAGATGGCTTTTCCGAGATGCCCGACTCCGAAAAGAACCACATGCA
>ASOC01000057.1 GCA_000405945.1 Candidatus Omnitrophus fodinae SCGC AAA011-A17 | reverse complement strand
GGCTGGCCGCTTGGTCTTCCGGCACCGTCTGGTCGAGACGGTGCCTATCCAAACCCACCAGCAATCCAATGGCCGCTAGATTAAAAACAAGCGACGAGCCTCCGTAACTGACAAAAGGAAGCGGCATCCCTTTGGTCGGAATCAAACCCGTGGTCACCAGCATGTTAACAATGGCCTGAAGCGAAATGATAATCGTGAGTGAATAGGCGAAATATTTTCGAAAAGGATCGGACAATTTTTGGGAAATAGCCAAGCCCTGAATCAGAATGACGACAAAAAAAACGAGCACGGCAATGGCGCCCAAAAGGCCGAGTTCTTCGCCTATAATGGAAAAAATAAAGTCCGTGTAACTCTGCGGCAGGTAAAACAACTTCTGCGTGCTGGCGCCCAGCCCTACCCCTTTAAAGCCGCCCAGGCCGAAAGCGAGAAAAGACTGGATGATCTGAAAGCCGCTTCCCCGCGGGTCGTCCCATGGATTGAGATACGCCAGGATTCTTCTAAACCTATAAGGCTCTATGATAATCAGAAACATGACGGCGGGCAGGCCCACGATCAGGGTTGAAAAAATATAGCGCAAGCGTAGCCCGGCGAGAAAGAACATGATGAAGGAAATCAAAAAAATAAAGACCACGGACCCCAAATCGGGCTGAAGGATAAGCGCCAGCGCGAGCGCCCCCAGGATGAAAAAGGGAGGAATGAAAGGCGCCAGGCTTCCCTGGGTTATTTTCTTTGACTTCCGGGTGAGATAGTCCGACAAATAAGCGCACATCGCGATTTTGGCGAATTCGACAGGCTGAATGCTGAAATTAAAAAAATGGATCCAACGCCTGGCGCCGCCGCCCGTTTTGCCGATCACCGGAAGAAAAACACTCAACACGAAAAGGATAGAAAAGAAAACCAGCGACCGGCTGTTTTCGCGAATCCATCGCGGCGGAATGGTCATGCACGCAAAAAGAGTCAGCAAACCCACGCCCGCGAACATGAGTTGTTTTTTGAGAAAATAGGTCGAATCCTGAAAAAAACGTTCGGCGAACATGGCGCTAGCGCTGTAAATCATGACAATGCCCAGGGCCACCAGGATAAAGACTACGATCAGGATTATTTCGCTCTCTTTCGAGATTTTCATCAGGCTAAAACCATCTCTTTGAATTTCTGGCCGCGGTCTTCGTAATTTTTGAACTGGTCAAAACTGGCGCAGGCCGGCGAAAGTAAAATCGTGTCCCCTGCCTTGGCAATGCCGCGCGCGGCGCAAAGCGCCTCTCTCATGTCCCGGCAATGCAAAACAGACACCGCGTCTTTCCACGCATTTTCCATTTCACCGGCCGCCTCCCCGAACACGAAACAGTGTTTGACTTTTTGGCCCACGAGTTCCTTCATGATTCCGAAGTCATTGCCTTTGTTGCGGCCGCCGCAAAGGAGAATGGCGGGCTCTCTCATGCGGTTCAAGGCCCATTCCAACGAAGAAGGATTCGTGGATTTGGAATCGTTGATGTAACAAATCCCGTCCCGAGACACGACTTTTTCCATGCGGTGGTCAATGCCGGGAAAATTTTCAAGAAACTTTTCGGTTTTTTCAGGGTCAAAGCCGTAAATTTCAGACACGCGGCGCACCGCGTCCCAATTCGGATTATCCACAGCGAAGCGAGGTCCCTTGACCGGCCCGCGGTTAAAATAAAGCGCTTTGGAGCGCAGCGAGGGAACAAGCGTCCGCGAGGGTTCATCTTCCCAGTTCAAAATCGCAAAATCCCCGGACGTTTGATTCTCAAAAATCCTGGCTTTGGCCGCCAAATACCGCTCCGGCCCGCCGTGCCAGTCATAGTGATCCGGCGTGACATTGAGGAGAAGGGCCACATGAGGCCGGAAATCCTTGATGTTTTCCAGCTGAAACGAGCTCACCTCCACCACAGCTTTGGATTCCGGTTTCAAATTTTCAATCTCGCCGACAAAGGCATTTCCGATATTGCCGCAGGCTATGGCGTGCACCCCGAAAAAATTAAAAAGCCCGGCGATGAGCGATGTGGTCGTGGTTTTACCGTTGGTGCCTGTCACCGCGATCATTTCACAAGGCAGGAACCGGGCCGCCAGCTCGATTTCGCTGATCAAACAGTCGCGCTTTTGCGACGCGACCGTCCTGTAAATCTCCGACTGCGGCTTGATGCCCGGCGAAATCACGATCCAGTCGGACTCAAAAATCCTTTCAACCGAATGTTTCCCATATTCCATTTCAATACCGTGTTCGTTCAATTTGTTCTGGTATTCAAGAACCGATTCATTCCGCGCGATTTCACTCACAAACACAAGGGCGTCTTTTTTTCGCAAGAAAAGGGCGGATTCAAAACCGCTTATGCCCAGCCCGAGAACCGTGACTTTCTTCCCTTTCAAATTCATTTCACCTTTCATTTTGCCCTCTTATCTGATTTTAAGCGTACTCAAACCGATAAGAGCCAGAACAAAAGCGATGATCCAAAACCTGATGGTCACCTTGGACTCCGGCCATCCTTTGAGTTGTAGATGATGATGAAAAGGCGACATTAAAAAAACCCGTTTACCTCTGAGCTTGAACGAAGCCACCTGAATCATCACGGACAGGGCTTCCCAGACAAAAATGCCGCCCACAATCAAAAGAACAAGTTCTTTTTTAATGCAAACCGCGACCGCTCCGAGCGCTCCGCCCAAAGACAGAGAGCCTGTGTCGCCCATGAAAATCGTAGCCGGATAGGCGTTGTACCACAGGAATCCGGCGCCGGCGCCCACCATGGCCGAGCAAAAAACCGTCAGCTCTCCAGACTCGGCGAAATACGGAATATGCAAATAATCGGCGAACACCACGTGGCCAGAGGCATAACTGATAATGGAAAACGCGCCGGCAGCAAACATCAAACAGCCTATGGCCAGGCCGTCCAAACCGTCCGTGAGATTGAGCGCGTTCGAAGAACCGGCCAGCACGAGAATGACGAAGGGGATGTAAAAAATTCCGAGATAAATCACGGCGTCTTTTAAAAAAGGGACATAAAGCACTCCGTAAAATTCCGGGTCGTGGTAAAGGTACCATCCCAGAGCCGCGCCCCAGGCGACCTGGCCCGCCAGTTTACCCATGGACCTTAAACCACGGGAACTTTTTCTTTTCACTTTGAGATAATCGTCGATAAAACCTATCATGCCGAACCAAATCAGAGTGGCCACGCTAATAAGCAAAAGGCGGCTGGACAAATTGCCCCACAACAGGCTCGCACACACAATGCCTATGATAATGAGAATACCGCCCATGGTGGGAACGCTCTTTTTGTCCTTGTACAAAACGTGAATTTGACTGGCGTGCTCCCTTTCCGTGCTGCCTATCGCACTTAAAGTCTTGAGCCAGCGTGTCACGGCCGGGCCCAGGATAAGACAAACGAGAAAGGCCGTGATGCTCGCGCCCACGGAACGGAAGGTGATGTATTTGAAAATATTAAAGACAAACCACTGCTCTCTGAGCGGGTATAAAAAATAATAGAACATGGGTATAAATCTTTATGATTTCAAAGCGTTAAGAATTTCCTCGAGATTCGTGGAACGCGACCCTTTCAAAAGCACCGCGTCCCCGGCCCGGAGGCTGGAGGCGAGAAAAGAAACCGCCTCGCTATTCGTGTCAAAACTTGTGATTTCAGGGCAGGCGCCGGCTTCACGGGCCGCTTCCGCGATCCCGCGGGCTTTTGCGCCCACCGTCACCAGCAGGTCAATGCCGAGACCTTTCAACTGTGTTCCCACCCGGCGGTGAAGCGTTTCTGATTCAGCGCCGAGCTCCATCATATCCGAAAGAACAGTTATTCTTCTATTACCTAGATTTTCCCATCCGGCAAATGAAGTCAAAGCCTGAATCATCGAACCCGGATTGGCGTTGTAAGCGTCGTGAATCACGCAAACCCCTGAACCAAGGACATGCTTTTCAAACCGGCCCGGGACAGGCTGAAATTCTTCGAGAACGCCTTCCATCTGTTCAAGCGGAACACCGGCCACATGGGCCAAAACCAATGCCCCGGTAAAATTATCCGCGTTAAATTGGGCATGAGTCCGCAATCCGAAGCCGTAACGGCCGTTTAATTTAAAACGCGCTATTTCACCGTCCCTGACTTCCTGATTCAGGACATAATCATTCCGTTTTTCCCGGCCGAAAGTGACTAGCTTCACTCCGAACGCGCGCGCTCTTTTGGCCAACTCCGGGTTATCGCCATTCACGATAAGCGTGCCGCCGTTCTTTTCCAGATAAGCGGCTAATTCGAGTTTGGTTTCATAAACTTTTGCGAGCGACCCGAACCCCTCCAGATGCGCGGGATACACATTGGTCACCAACCCCACGGAAGGCTCCAAAATTTCCGACAAGTAGGCGATATCCCCCGGCCGGCTGGCTCCGATTTCAGCCAGGAGAATTTCATGACCGGGTCTGAGTTTTAAAATTGTAAGCGGCAGCCCGAATTGATTGTTCAGATTGCCTTCCGTGGCCAACACCTGAAACCGACGCCGTAAAAAAAATTCCGCGATTTGCTTGGTTGTGGTTTTCCCGCAGCTTCCGGTCACGGCCAGCGATTTAACGCCGCATTTCCGCCTGACATACCGGGCCAATTCGCCAAAAGCCACGGTCGTGTCGTCCACCAGAAACACGTTGTGAAGCGAAACCGGCTTGATTTCCTCCCAGGAACGTTTTTCCACCACAAAGGCGGATGCGCCTTTTTCCCTGGCCTGATTCACGAAGCGGTGGCCGTCCAGATTGCGGCCGCGTATGGCGAAAAAAGCATCGCCAGCGCTAAGCGTGCGCGTGTCTATCGAAATCCTTTCAATGGAAACCGGCCCCCTGACTTCCACCGGCTTGCTGGCCAGGGCCAGCTCAAAGTCTTCAAGCTCCAACACGTGCCGACTCCCTGAGCAGTTTTTCAATCACCAGCCTGTCGTCAAACGGGTGCTTTTGATCGCCTACGATTTGATAATTTTCATGCCCTTTGCCGAGCACAAGCACTATATCGCCGGCTTCAGCGATATCAAGCGCGCGGTGAATGGCTTCTTCGCGGTTCGTGATGCGCAAAACCTGTTTGCCGGGCCGCGTTTCAACGCCGACCTGAATCTGATCGAGAATTTTTTCCGGGTCTTCGGATCTCGGATTGTCGGAAGTGAGCACGACCGTATCCGAAAAAAGACCGGCTTCCCGGCCCATGAGCGGCCGCTTGGCGTTATCGCGGTCGCCGCCGCAGCCGAAAACCGTGATGATTCGCTTTGCCGCCAGTTTTTTCACCGAGCTCAAAACATTGTGAAAAGCGTCGGGTGAGTGCGCGTAATCCACAAACACAAAAAAATCCTGGCCCGCATCTACTTTCTGCATTCTTCCGGGCACGCCCCGGAAAGTCCGGAGCGAGTCCGCGATTGCTTCCGGATCCCAACCTTCCTCGTAAGCGCAGGCAAAAGCTCCCAGCACATTGTAAACATTATGCAGGCAAGGCATGGCGACGCGCACCGGAATGAGTTTTTCCCGCGCCCGCACATTGAAGGCAATGCCTCCCAGCCCCACGCGGATATCATGCGCCATAAAATCCGCTTTATTCACAATTCCGAACGTGAAAGGCCGGGGATAAATTTCTCCGGCAAGGCGGGCGCCGTAAGCGTTGTCGATATTGATAAAAACTTTTTCCGGCCTTGGCGTTTTGACAAACAGCTTCCGCTTGGCCTGATAATAGGTCTCCATATCCTTGTAATAATCCAAGTGATCCTGCGTCAGATTGGTGAACACAGCACTGCGGAAACGCAGGTGAGCAGCCCGGTCCTGAGTAAGGGCATGGGATGAAATCTCCATGGAGCAGTGTTTCATCCCTACTTTTTTCATCTGCGCTAGCATCCAATTCAAATCATAGGCGCTCGGCGTGGTGTTTTTCGAAGGGATGATTTGGTTTCCGATTTGATAATGCACAGTGCCGATAAGCCCGCAGGATGAAAAACGGTTGAAAATATGCTGTACCAAAAAAGAGGTGGTGGTCTTGCCGTTCGTCCCGGTAATGCCGGTCACGCCCACGTCCCTGGACGGATGCAGAAAATGCCTGGCGGCAAGCAGCGAAAAAACAAAACGCGTGTTTTCCGTGCGGATTAAAGGCAACTGGGCGGCGAATGGCTTGTCTGAATGCATGTCCGTCACGCAGGCAACAGCCCCTTTTCGGAACGCGTCTTCTACAAAAACATGACCGTCTTTGCTTTCGCCTTTGATGGCGACGAAAAGCGTTCCGGGTTTGACATCCGTCGATTGACAGGTTAGATGAAGCGCTTCCCTCTCCAGAACAGAGGGGTGTGCAGCACTGAATTTTATACCTTGCAGTAACTCTTTTATTTCCATAAGGTTATAAAAACGATCTCCTGTGTTAAAATATCGTCAAAATCCGCTGAATCTTTTCGTTTTTTTAGCGGCTTTTCATTTCCAAATGCACCAAATCCGAACTCAAGCTGAAATGGGGTTCTTCCCACGTCCCTTGGGCCACGAATTTAAGCTCCCGGAGGGCTGTCCCCTGCTGCAAAAATAAATGTTCGGCCACAAAACTAGGCAAGGCGGCCAAAAGGTCCGGCGACAGGTAGCAGGAAACGACCAAATGGATATCCTGCTTTGAAAGCTTGCCTCCGCTATAGACAAGCATCTTTTCTCCCCGCGCGAAAAAAAACTTAAGAAAAATACTTTTGGCGCGCGTGACAGTCAGCGAGGAATTCACGCTCTCAAATTTCGGCTCGGGAAGAAGCGTGTTGAAAATAGAGGGGCTTAATTTTATTGATATGCCGCGCGCCTCTATCTCCAGATGCGCTTCCTGCATGCGCAAAATTTCCAGCGGACGGTAATTGACCGTCAGGGTTTCTGAAACAGCTTCAAACTCATTCTGGCGGACCTTGAAATTCTCAATCACCAGACGGCCGGGCTCGGTCAGCAGAACTTTGCCCTTAAAGCCGAAAGGAACCGCGGCCTTTAATTGGAAATAGACCGCGTGATTTAAAAAAAAAGGTAAAATTCCCATGCCCAATAAAAGAATCAATAACAACCACGATTCTTTTGATTTGGGGAATTCTACCCTTTGCTTGGCTGCAATTCCCTGTGTCATCTAATCTTTATGTACCTGCGCTTGAGAGCTCCTATTATTTCAAAATGACGTTGGAACCGTTTATTTAATGATTTCTTCTTGGGCCGAGGGCTTCCCTTTGGCGGCCGTTTTCACGACCTTGCGGTCTGTGAATTTCTTGGGCGAAATAACGATTTCCACCCGGCGGTTCATTTGCTTGCCTTCGAGAGTTTCATTGTCCGCGATAGGATGAAATTCCCCGTAGCCGCTGGCCACCAGTCGCTGAGAATTCACACTGCCGGTGTCCGCCAGGTAATGCAGCACTTCAGTGGCGCGGCCCGTTGACAATTCCCAGTTAGACTTCCAGCCCGAATAATGGATGGGTTCATTGTCCGTGTGCCCGTCCACGTAAATCAAATTGTCCTTCGTGTCCTCATTCAGAATCTGGGCGACTTTGTCCAGAGTCTGCATGGCGCTGTCCTTGACGGCGGCCTTGCCGGAATCAAAAAGAACGCGGTCCAGAACCGTAAGCACCAGACCCCGCTCCTGCATGGAAAGACTCACATCCCCGCTCGCGAGTTCCGCCTTTAGTTTTCTTTCCAAATCCTTTTTGGTCTTGGCCAAATCGTCCTTGGCCTTGGACAGAGCCGCGAGTCGGTCATTCAATTTCGCGATTTCATTATTCAAACTGGTAATGGTCATCGTCTGCTCGCGACTGATCTTTTCCAATTCCTTGTTCCGCGCGCACCCCGTGACCGTCAACATCAATGCTAATCCCAACACAAACCATTTTCTTTCCATTTCAATCCTCCCGCTCGCTTTTATTTGATTTTCTTTTCCTGAATTACTTTAAGAAAACTCTCCACAACTTTGGGGTCAAACTGCGTCCCGCTGTGCCTTTTAATTTCTTGAATCGCCTCATCGACTTTTCTTATGTCACGGTAGGGACGGATGGAAATCATGGCCGTGAACGAATCCGCGACCGCAACAATCCTCGCACCGATGGGAATCTCCTCGCCCTTCAACCCCTGCGGATAACCCATCCCGTCATACCGCTCATGATGATGGAGGATGATGGGCACCAAGGTTTTGAGCGAATGAATCGATTTCAAAACCTGAACCCCGCGGTGCGGATGTTTTTTCACGGTTTCATATTCCTCTGCCGTGAGCCGGCTTCTTTTATTCCGAATGGCATCGGGCAGACCCACATAACCCGTGTCCAAAAGAAACACCGCCCTTTCGAGGTCCACCAAATCCCGGCGAGACAGCCCCAAATCAAAACCCATGCCCTTGACCAAATCCGCGAAAAGAGGAAGGTGCACATTGTCCCCGGAAAAATCCAGTTCCATAAGCTCGGTGATGGATTTGATGCTTCCCAGCGTGAGCTGCTGCGTTTCCTCGTAAAGCTGCGCGTTTTTGATGGCCACCACGGTTTGCTCGGAAAGCACTTTGAGCACCTCAAGATCGTTGACGCCGAAAGGCTTGCCGTCCGCTTTGTCCCTGAGAACAATCAAGCCCACCACGTCCTGCTCGATAAACGGCACGGCCAGGGCTTTCCGGCTTAGATGGACCTCGCCTCCAGCCGCCACTTTCCCTTCGATTCCGGAACCGATGCGCACCATGGTTCCCTTTTCCGCCCTTTTGTCCGTGGAAAATTTTGAAATCAGGTATTGTCTCTGATCATCCACCAAAAAAATGGAGCAGTGCTTGGCTTTGAGGATTTGCATGCTGAGCCGCGCTATCCTCGGCAACAGCTCATCGAGGTTGAAGGCCGTGCTCACCACGCGGTGCACGGAATGGATGGTGGAAAGCGCGAGCGCCTTGGGATGCAGGGTGTCTTTTAAATTCTCGAGTTCATAATTTTTGCAGGCCAGCGCGACTTCGCCTTTTAAAAATTGCTGGAAGGCCGCGGCCTGGGGCTGAAGCACGGCCAGCGTTTTCTTCAGGTTGCAGGCAATAAACGCTCCCTTGGTTTCATTGAAAAAATTAACCGGGAAAATAGCGCAATGCTTTCCCGCGTGACAGGTGAAGGCGTGATATTGATCCGGCACGCCGCCTTTGCGCCGCACCACGTATTCGGCAAGGTAGCGCTCGCAGGTCTTTTCATGACCCGCTGATTGGCGATACCAGGAACAATTGGATTTATGATCAAGACGGGAAAGAGAGTCGCCGCCCTCGCGTGAAACGGAAAGCCAGCCCAGCGGTTTGGTCAGCAAAACGCTGAAAGCCCGGTATCCCTTTTTCCAGGTTTCACTCTGGACCAGTTTACTGTCTAAAACACCCCGGTTTTTTTTCGCTTTCAAGAGCACCATAAGATTGATTTTTCCCTTTGAGCAGCAACAACTTACTGCATTCTATCACCGCCCCAAAAGTTGTCAAATTAAAATCCGGTTTCACACCCTCTCGTAAGGCTCGAATAACCGCTGATATTCGTCCTGCGCGAAACGGTCGGTCATGCCCGCGATGTAATCGCAAACCGCACGGTAAAGGCCCTCTTTTTTGGCGCGCTTCACCACCGTGGGAGGCAGCTGCGCCGGTCTTTCCAGGTAAACCTGGAAAATGGCGCGTATCAAACGCACGCCCTTTTCGGTCATGCGCACAATCCGGTAATGGTTGTAAAAACGTTCCGAAAGAAAAGAGCGCCATTCCTTTTTAAGCTGCGTCATTTCCCGGGAAAACGCCACCACCCTTTCGGACGTCTTTCCCAGATCAGGGAGGGAACGTATGCCGCAGCGGTCGATATTTTTTTGCGTATTTGAAATCAAGTCCTGGGCCTGCCGGTTAATCAAAAGCCGGGTGGCAAGCCGGCGTTTTTGCGACTCATCAATGGAGGCGTACTTTTTCAGGATATAAGAAGTTATGTCACGCCACAGGGCCAGTCCCTCGAGCTCAGCCTCTTCGATAAGACCCGAACGGAGCGCGTCTTCCACATCATGGCTGTCATAGGCGATTTCATCCGCAATGTCCGCAAGCTGGGCCTCCAGATAAACCGGGAATTTCTTTCGGCGGCTTCCGTGTTTTTTCATGCCGTCCAGGACTTCAAGGCTCAAATTCAGCCCTGGAAATTCCGGATAACTTTCTTCCAGCACTTCCACAATTCTAAGGCTTTGCAGATTATGCTCAAAGCCGCCGTGCCCTTTCATGATTTGCGTGAGCGCTCTTTCCCCCGCGTGCCCGAAGGGCCCGTGGCCGAGATCATGCGCCAGTGAAATGGCCTCAATCAAATCCTCATTAAGTCCCAAAACCCGGCAAATCGTTCTTCCTATTTGGGAAACTTCAAGCGTGTGGGTGAGGCGGGTGCGGTAATGGTCGCCCTCATGATTGACAAACACCTGCGTTTTGTACTGCAGGCGGCGGAAGGCTGTCGAATGAAGGATGCGGTCTCTGTCTCTTTGAAAACAAGTCCGGAATTCGTGCTCCTTTTCCGGGTATTTGCGGCCGTGGCTCAAACGGGCTTTCACCGCGTAGGGCGCCAGAAATTTGATTTCCCTTTCTTCAAGATCAGCGCGTCTTATCATGCCCGCGGCCTAACGGCGCTGCCCCTTTTTAAATTCCCCGGAAAGCAAATCGTAAAGGGCTTTCAAGGACTGGGAAATGACTTTGGCCCCGCCCGTGATGGACATAAAATTCGTGTCTCCGTTCCACCGGGGGACCAGATGGATGTGGAGATGATCCGCCACGCCGGCGCCGGCAACCCTTCCGAAATTGATGCCGCAATTAAACCCGTGCGGCTTTAAAACTTTCCGGAACAGCTTCTTGGTTTCAATCAAAAGATCCATAAGGTCACTGCGTTCTTCCGGAGTCAGGTGCTCAAGATCGCTTACGTGCCGCTTGGGCACCACCATGACATGGCCGTTGTTGTAAGGGTAAAGGTTAAGCAGGGAAAAAGAATGCTTCGACCTCTGAATTAAAAAATGGCTTTTGTCCTTTTTTTCCTTCACGTACCGGCAAAAAAAACAGCCTCGCAATTTTCCGGTCACGTATTGATACCTCCACGGGGCCCATAATCGGTTCATCAGGCTATCACCTTAGGCCGGCCGTAAAGCTCCAGCAGCTCGTTAAATTCCTTGAGCGGCCAAAGCAGGATTTTCGATTCCTTGGCCAGAAGTTTGGCGTTCAATTCAATGCCCTCCAGCGTGATCATGATTTTTCGCTGGACCTTTTTCCTCAATTTTTCAATGTCCTGGATAAAAAGCCGCACGTCATCCTCCGTGACTTTCCGGTAGGCCACCTGGCAAAGCCAGCGCGTGTCCGCGGCCTTGGCCTCAACCGGAAACACCCGGCCGTTCGAGGGTTTGGAATGGACTTCGTTAAAATGCGGGCAGCGGATTTTTTTGGCTTCGAGCTCGACCACGTCGTTCTGAAACTGGCGGAAAAGCTCCTCCACCCTTTTGGTGATTTCCTTGCCGTCCTCCTCCGCCTTTTGTTTGATCAGGTCCCGGACTTCCTGCCTGAAAGCGGCCACCGTGTGTTCATGCGGCCCGGCAAAAGCAAATTCCCGGCGGTAATAAACATAGCGGAGCCAGAATCCGAACAATGGAGACGTGAGCTTGAAAAAAGAGCCTTTCTTTTCCAAAAACTCTTCCTCCAAAAGACGGCTCAGTGTCTTTTTAATGTCATCCACGCGGCGGTTAAGAAAGCGCGCGATTTGATGATTTTTCCTGTACCCCATGGAAACAGCCATCAGCACCTTCAGGGCCGTGAACAGCGCCCTTCCCTGTCCCAGGCTTTGCAGAACCATGGCGAAATACCGGTGCAATTCGCCCCGGCGGTCAAAGAGCTCCTTTTCAAGGGCGGTGAGCAGGGTATCTTCCGTGAGAGAGGTCTCACCGGCGGCTGAAAGCGCGCGACAACGGCCCGCCAAAACGCTTAAAAAGTACGGTTGTCCGTCCGTCAAATCCGATAAAAATTTCTTCATCGCCGCGCTGGCCGACAAACCCTCCAGTTTTTTATCAAGAAAAGCCTGCGACGTCAAAAAATCAAAAGGTTTGACCTCCAGGATTTCAAAATTACCAAAAAGCAGCGACAGGTCTTTTTGGAAAATTTCCCGGGCGCGGCGTTTCCTGCCGGAAGTGACCACATAAAGGGTTTCGGTTTGGGACATCATGGCGTTGCCGAAATCGTGGAAAGGATTTTTCAAAAGCAGGTCATCCAGCCGGTCAAAATTATCCAGCACAAGAAGCACTTTTTTGCCCGATTCCTGCCCGAGAATTTGCGTGAGCGCTAAAAGCTCGCGAAAGGCCGTGTCCCAGTCTTCCGTGGCCAGCTTTTTCTTGACGGCGCGCATCCTGCCGAGCGTTTTGGGAATAAGATGCCGGCTTTTGCTGACCAAACCGGAAAATGCGCCGGCCGTGTCTTCCTGCCTGTTATTGAGAAACGAGGCCAAAAGCGATCCCATGAATTTCTGAGCGAAATAATCAAAAGGCTCGGGAATCACCTCCGCGTAAACCGCGATAAGCGTGGGATCCTTCAAGGTGGAGAGAAAATACTGGACGAGAGAGCTTCGCCCGGATGATTTGGAGCCGATTAGCCCCACGTTTTGGCGGTAACCTTTAAGAAATGCCTGGAGCCGCTTATCCAGGGACTGAAGAATATCTTCGCGGCCGAAAAAGTCGGCTCCCAAAACCGGATCGGTTTCCATGAGGTTTATTTTTTATCCGTTAAATACTGCAGAGGATTGACGGGCCGATGATTATGCCGTATTTCGAAATGCAGAAACGCGGAAGAGGCTCTTCCTGTGGAACCCACCTTGCCTATGGTTTGTTCCTTCTCCACCTGTTGCCCCACCGTCACAAGATTCACCGAGTTATGCGCGTAAACGGTCTGAAATCCATTGCTATGATCCAGAATAATCATGTTCCCATAGCCTTTGACTTGATCGCTCGCAAAAGACACCTTCCCATCCAACGCCGCCTTAATGGCCGTTCCCGCCAGGGTCTGGATGTCAATCCCCTTATTGGTGACATCATTTTTCATATCGCCGAAACCGGAGAGAACCTGTCCCGCAACCGGCCACTGAAATATGGGAAAACCCATTCTTCGGGCCGAAGGGAGAGAGGAAACCCTGCCGGAAGGCGCCGGCAAAGAAAAAGAGGCTGGGAACTGGCTGTCAGAAGTAGATTGAGTAGTAGAGCAACTGGTTAGCAGAACGAGCGGGTATAGCCAATACCCCAGTTTCATTCGTCCCATTTCAAAATCCGCACTTTCCCTGCCCCGGATTGGTCATCGCAGTATCACTTGAAAGAACGACTGACTCCGAAGTTATTTTCTGTTCCAATCTCTTTAACCAACCCGATTGAATATTCAGCGCTGGTATCCGTTATAACAAAAAAAAAATGCCCGTTCAAGCGAAACCTTGATGTCTTTCAACAAAATTTTTCCTGGCTTCTTCCCCGGATGTCAAAAACAGGATTTAAAGAATCTTGGGGGACGCGTAAATGGTCAAAGGGGTCGACCTCACAGATCTTCGTCAAGTCAAGGGACGGCTCCACTTCGTTCCGCCGCCACCTGCCCGGGGCTGCTGGCAG
>ASOC01000056.1 GCA_000405945.1 Candidatus Omnitrophus fodinae SCGC AAA011-A17 | reverse complement strand
CGGGAGACCATGCGGCCAGCCGCCGCCAGAGCAGCCGGCGCCGTGCCGATTAAATCATGAAAATACTCATTTTCGCCGGGCCATCGGGCGGTCACCTGTTTCCGGCTCTGGCTTTTGCAGAATATTTCAGAAAAAAACACCCTGGCTCCGAATGCGCGCTGGTCGTCACGCCCCGTGTTTCGTCTTTTTTGAAAACTTCGCTGCTGGCCGCTGACACGAAAGTTTTTTATCTGCCGGAATTTCCTTTTCCCGAGAGTTTTTTGTTGAAAGGGCCGTCCTTTCTGTTAAAATTAGTTCAATCTTTTTTTAAAACAAATGACATTATCCGACAAATGAAACCCGACGCCGTGGTAGCTTTTGGGACCTTTGTCAGCGTGCCGGGGGTGATTTTAGGCCGCCTGAAGAACATACCGGCGGTTGTGCATGAACAAAATATTGAATTGGGAAGAGCCAACCGGATGCTCGTCCCGTTCGCGGCCAAAGTGGCTGTCAGCTTTCCACCAACCCTGAAGAGGCTCCCCCTTAAAAAGGGCGTGTGCGTGGGCAATGTGCTGAGACCGGATATGCTGGAAGCCGTTAAAAAGCCTGTTACCCGCGGAAAAAAGTCCCAAATCCTCATTTTGGGCGGGTCACAGGGATCTTCTCCCCTAAATCAAAAAATTTTTAAAACTTTTCAGCTGTTTACCCCTGAAGAAAGGGGCAAATTGGCCGTTATTCATATCACGGGTACGACGGACTTTCCTATCTATGAGCACGCATATGACGGGCTCGGAATGGAGAACGAGGTTTTTCCGTTTACGGACGAAATGGCCGCCTTTTTTGCCTCATCCGACCTGGTCATTGCCAGGGCGGGGGCCGGAACCATTTCGGAGCTTTTGCTTTTTGGGCTTCCCAGCATACTGATTCCTTATCCCCACGCGGGTTCGCATCAGATGCAGAACGCCTTTTATGTCGCGGAAAACGGGGCGGCGAAAATAATTGAAGAGTCCCGCCTCACCCCTGAATTGCTGAAACGGGAAATGAAAGACTTATTGAGCGGAGGCGCGCTTGAGCGGATGCGGGTGGAAGCGAAAAAACTGGCCCAACCCGATGCGGGCGAAAATCTTGTCAGGGAAGTCGACAGGCTCCTTGAAGTATCGAGGAGCCAGCCCTAATGCTTGGTTTATAAGCATTAGGGGTTCCTTAAATTCGTTAGGAGAAAACTTTGGACGATTTGCTGACGGGTAAAAAACACATTCACTTTATAGGTATCGCGGGCATAGGCATGAGCGGCCTGGCCAAAGCGGTCAAGTCCTTCGGGTATTTTGTTTCAGGCTCGGATATGAAGGAGGGGCATTCGCTCCAGGAACTTCGGAAACGGGGCATTTTGATTTTCACGGGTCATGATGAGAAGAATATCAAGGACGCGGATTTGGTAGTTTACTCTTCGGCTATCCGGGAGAGCAACCCGGAATTCGCCGCGGCCAAGGCGCAAGGAATTACCACGGTGCGGCGCGCTCAGTTGTTGGCGCATTTCATGAATCAGGGGAAGAGCATCGCCATTCTCGGCACTCACGGCAAAACCACCACGTCTTCCATGGTTTCCCATCTTTTGAGCATGCTGGATTTGCATCCCACCTGCTTTGTGGGCGGGGAAATGATTAATTTTCAGGACAATGTGATACTGGGCGAGAAAAACTGGATCGTGGGAGAAATTGACGAAAGCGACGGCACGCATCTTCTTTTTTCTCCTTCTCACGTGATTTTGACCAATCTGGAGCTTGATCACGCAGACTATTATTTGGACCTGGATGACGTGAAAACCAAGTTTTCCAAATTTCTCGACAATTTAAGTCCGTCCAGCACCGTGGTGTATTCCGCCGATTGCCCGAACTTATCTCAAGTCGTTATGGATAAAAAAGTCAAAAAGATTTCATACGGCTTGACCGTGCCCGCTGATTTTTCTGCCACGGATATCCGGTTTAACGGACTCACCCTATCTTATGTGCTGGTCCATCAGGCGCAAAGGCTGGGAACCGTCATGCTTTCCATTCCTGGCTGTCACAATATTCTCAATTCCCTGGGAGCCATCGCGCTTCTTTACAACATGGGTTTGCCTTTGGACGATATTCTAAAACATTTGCCGCAATTTCTTGGCGCGCGCAGGCGTCTGGAAAGAAAATGGGACGAACCAGGGCTTTTGGTGGTGGACGATTATGCCCATCACCCAACCGAGGTCGCGGCCAGTCTAACAGCGCTCAAAGCTTCGGGCCGCAAAGTGACCTGTATTTTTCAGCCGCACCGTTACAGCCGCGCCGCGTCGCTGGCCAAGACTTTCGGACCTTCTTTTGCGTCCGCGGACCGGGTTCTTTTGACCGAAATTTACGGCGCGGGTGAAACCAACACCATGGGAGTTGACTCCAGCATTATTTACAACGCGGTCACGGACACAGGGCATCCCGATATCCACCGCATTGCCAAGGAAGAGGTCATTGACTATCTTTTCAAGCATTTGGAGCCCAATGACATCGTCGCCTTTTTAGGCGCCGGGGACATCACCGAAGTGGCGGACCGCTTTGTCGAGAGTTTGAAAGCCAGAAACGCCGCCTTTAAGAAGGCGGGCTGACATGCAATTTTCATTTGAGCCGAACGGAAGATTCAGAAGGGATGAGCCGCTGGCCAGGCATTCGAGTTTTAAGATCGGCGGCAAGGCCCAGTATTTTGCCGAGCCCCTGACCCGTTCCGATCTTTCGTTTTTGATTGATTTCGCCGAGACCCAGGGCATGCCCTGGATTTTGATCGGAAACGCGAGCAATATCCTGTTTTCCGACGAAGGTTTCGACGGGCTGGTCATTTCTCTAAAAAAATTTGAATCACAGCGCGTCAGGATTGATGGCCCCCTGGTGAGGGCTTCGGCCGGCGTGGGGCTCATTCAGCTCGCGTACAGCCTGGCGGAACATTCGTTAAGCGGTGTCGAATTCGTGAGCACTATTCCTGGAACGGTTGGCGGCGGGCTGGTCATGAACGCGGGATACAGCCGGAAAAGCGGTCAAATTAATCAACTGTCCGACTGGGTGCGCGAAGTGACGGTTTTGGGGCCGGACGGCATGCCGCTTGTTCTGAACCGCGATGAGATAGATTTCAACTATCGCTCCAGCAGTTTGGCCGGGCAAATTGTGATTGAGGCTGTTTTCAATCTGAAGCCCGCGCCGCGCGAAGAAATTTTGCGCGAGCTCAAGGCCAATACCGAATACCGGAGTTCGGTTCACCCGCTGAATCTCCCAAGCGCGGGTTCGGTGTTTAAAAACCCTAAAAATTCAGGATTCACCGCTGGACAAATGATTGACCGCGCAGGCCTGCGGGGGCGCCGGATAGGCGGCGCCGAGATCTCGGAAAAGCACGGCAATTTTATCGTGAACATCGGGCAGGCCAGGGCGAAAGACGTGCTTGAACTCATAGAAATAGCCAAAGTCAGCGTTAGAAAAAAATTCGGCGTGGACCTGGAGCTTGAAGTGAAATACATTTCAAGCGAAGCCCCGCTTTCGGTTTAGCTTTTAAATCCGTTTCAGGAAAGGTAGAAACAAAGTGCCCTCCCCGCATCCCATGAAGATAGGCGTTTTGATGGGGGGATTTTCCCGCGAAAAAGAAATTTCCATCCGGTCCGGCAAGGCCGTGCTCAAGGCACTCACCGACAAAGGATTTCAGGCCCGCCCGGTCGAAATTTTCTCGCATGATTTTACTGAAGCGATCAAACCCGGTGCTTTTGATTTCGCCTTTATCACCCTGCACGGAGCGGGCGGGGAAGACGGATTTGTGCAGAGTGTTTTGGAAAAACACCATATCCCTTATTTGGGCTCCGGCCCCGAGGCCAGCGCGCGCGCTTTCAATAAAATAACGGCCAAGCGCATTTTTGAGCGGGCGGGTATCCTGACGCCGGCCTTTGAAGTTCTTGAGGTCCCGGACTGGAAGAAAAAAGCGGAGGTCCTTGCCTATCCGGTTTTTATCAAGCCTGCGGATGAGGGATCGAGCATTGATGTTTTTTGTTGTCAAAACGCCGCGGAACTGAAAGAAGCCATGAACGGCTTGATTGAGAAGTACGGCGTGGTTCTGGCGGAGCGCAAAATCACGGGACGTGAACTGACGGTGGGCATTGTCGGAAACCGCGCTTTGCCCGTGGTTGAAATCAAACCCAAACGCGAGTTTTATGATTACCAGGCCAAATACGACACAACGAGCGGCACGGAGTACATTGTTCCGGCCGTTATCCCGGACGCAGCGGCGAAAAAGGCTCAGGAAATAGCCCTGGCCGTGCACCTCGCTCTCGGTCTCCGGGACTTTTCGCGTGTGGATTTGATGCTCGGCGATGAAGGGCCATACGTACTGGAGGCCAACACCATTCCCGGTTTCACCGAGACCAGCCTGCTGCCCAAAGCTGCCCGCGCCGCAGGCATGAATTTCCAGGATTTGTGCGTGGAACTTGTCCGCATCGCGTGGGAAAGGAATCAGGATGAAGCAAAAACACAGAGTAAAAACGAAAAGGTCTTCACGGCCTAGTTTTATTTCGTCATTTTTCAACTCGGTTTTCCGTGCGGTAAAAATAGGACTACCCCTGGCGGCTTTCGCGGTTTTATTTTTTCTCATGTTCCAGGGCGTGCGCCACTATCTTTTCGCGGATGATTTTTTCAGACTGGTCGCGGTCAACGCCCACACGAACGGTATCCTTTCGCCCGATGAAATCACGCGCATCGCCGGTGTCACGCTGGGAAAGAATGTGCTGTCTCTGGACATTCAAAAAGTCACAGAACGACTGGAATCCGACCCCCGCATCCGGGAGGCGGTGGTGACCCGTGTTCTACCTAATCAAATTTCGGTTGAAATCAAGGAACGCCGGCAATTTTTAAGGGTGAAATCCTCCGGTTCTGACCAGGTGTCGGTGATGGATGAGGACGGTTTCCTTTTGGGCCCCGCAGCCGCGGATTCCGCGCTGCCCGTGTTTGAAGATCTCCGGCCGGAGGCAAAAGACGCCTTTAAAGGCGGCCGCTATCAGGACAAAGGCATGCTGCGCATGATGTTTGAAATCAAAAACGTGATTAGTCGTGAACCCCTGCTCGAGGGTAAAAATATTCTGTCAATAAAGGTTGACTCGCCCGAGCGGATTTGTATAGGATTTGAGGGTGGTTTTGAGGTGCTGGTGAGCAAGAATTTCGCGGATGAAATCGCGAAGCTCGAGCCGTTGAGACAGGCGCTGGAAAAAGACCTGGAAGCCTTCGAGTATCTGGACCTCCGATTTAAGGATGTGGTTGCCAGGAAAAAACAGGAAAGGAAAAATAACGGGCGGTTGAAAAGATGAAAGAGAAATATCCGGGTTTGCTGGCTTTGTATATCGGTACGACCAAACTGGTTTCGCTGCGTGCGGGTTTCGGGGCTGATGGCGCTTTGAAAGTGGAAAACTGGCAGAAAAAAGAGCCGGCGGGTTTTGACAAAGGCCTGGTGCGGGACTCGGAGCTGGCCACGGACGAAGTCCGCGAGCTTCTCGAAAAAACCGCTGAAGACACGGAATGGTTCAACCGTCCGCTCTACGGCGTGATATCCAATCCGGCCATAAAGACCTACCGCGTTTCAAGCTCGGTTTATTTTCCGGGCACCAGGGTGATAGGAGAGCTTGACGTCGAGCGCGTGATAAGCCAGACCCGGGCCGTGGCCACGATTCCGCTGGATGAAGTGATCCTTTGTTCCGTGCCGCAGGAATATTTAGTCAACGATTTACCCGAAGTGAAAGATCCGGTGGGGCTCGAGGGCAGGCGGTTAAGCGTGACCCTGCATCTTTTCACCATGCCCATCGCCGCGTATCAGGGGCTGCAACGCTTGTTTGACCGCCTTGAAGTGGAAATCGAACTTTTAATCCCCAAGGGTCTGGCTTCCGCCACGCTGCTTCTCAAAGAAGAGGAGAAAAGGGACGGAGTTCTTCTTGTGGATATGGGCGGCTGTCTTACGGAGCTTTTTTATTATTATCAAGGAACCCTGCATTTTTCAAAAATCATTCCGTGGGGGACGGAAGCCGTCACGGACCGCATTTCACGCCAATGGGAAATGCCTCCGCGGGACGCGCGGAAACTGAAATCCGAATTCGGAAATCTTGAGCCCGGAGCCGCCTCCCAGGAAGACACGATTTCCTACACGGACTCATCGGAAAGAATCCGTTTCAAAATTCCTTCCGCCGTGTTTCAGGATGAAATACGCAAGGGTCTGGAAGAAGGACTTGAAATTCTGGAAAGAGAAATCACGCAAACCAAAAAAATTTTCCCTCATCTCTACCAGCTTGTTTTCTCCGGCGGAAGCACGCGCATGAACGGATTTCTGGAGCTGGCGCAGTGCCGGTTGAATATTCCCGTCAGGCTTGGATTTTCAGCCGGGATTCAGGCGCCGCAAGAAATGGCGGGTCATCCCGGCTATCACGCGATTTTAGGCTTGCTCAAGTATATTTATTCGCCCGACCCGGATGCCAGACAAAGGAACGCGAAACCCGGGCTTGTTTCCAAAACCGTCAACCAATTCAAAGGCTGGGTTCACGATTATTTCTGATATGGCTAACGAAGAGAGAAAATTTCTAAATGATTGCCTGAAAAAACTCATTGCCCTCAACGGGACAGACTTGCACCTTAAAGCCGGGGAATGCCCGCGTTTCCGCGTCCGGAGAAAGCTGGTGGCTTTTGACGCGCCCAAGCCTGCCAACGTTTTTCTGGAAGCCATGGTGCAGCCGCTTCTCAACTCGTATCAAAAAGGATTATTCGAACGCAACAAGGCCGTGGATTTCGCGGTTCAGGAGGAAGGCGTGGGCCG
Organism: Candidatus Omnitrophus fodinae SCGC AAA011-A17; assembly: GCA_000405945.1. GTDB lineage: Bacteria > Omnitrophota > Omnitrophia > Omnitrophales > Omnitrophaceae > Omnitrophus > Omnitrophus fodinae. The sequence continues at coordinate 6,856 of ASOC01000056.1, read as the reverse complement.
TTTTCGCGTTAACGCCTTTTATCAAAAAGGGGAATTGGCCGTGGTGTTACGCGTGGTCACGGACAAAGTCCCGAATTTTGCCAACCTTGGGCTCCCTCTGATTCTGGAAAAAATCGCTTTGGAACAGCGCGGTCTGGTGTTAATCGCGGGGCCCGTGGGTTCGGGAAAATCGACCACCATCGCTTCCATGATTGATTATATCAATCACCAGGACGAGCGGCGCATTATCACGGTCGAAGATCCAATCGAATACTTGCACCGGGATGACAAATCTTTTATCAGCCAGCGGGAAATAGGGCTGGACGCGGAATCCTTTCTCCAGGCGCTGCGCTACGTGGTGCGCCAGGACCCGGATGTGATCATGATCGGTGAAATCCGCGACGCGGAAACCTTTCAAGCAGCGCTGGCCGCTTCCGAGACCGGACGTCTTGTGATCACCACGGTGCACGGAAAAAATGTGATGCAGGGGTTTGAACGGGTGCTGGGTTTTTTTCCCCGGGACCAGCATTCTTCCATTTTGACGGAATTGTCCTTCAATTTGCGCGCCGTGATTTCCCAGCGTCTTTTGCCGAGCGCGGACTCAAACGGGCTGATACCCGCCTGCGAGGTTTTGATCATGAACCCTTCGGCCGCCAAAGTCATGCGGGAGGGAAGGCTTGAAAAAATAGCGCAAATCATGCAAAACGGCGTTCAGGAAGGTATGCAGACCTTTAACCGCGCCCTGCTCGAACTATTTCAAAAGGAAACCATCACCCGCGAAGAAGCCCTGACCGCCAGCGACAATCCCCACTCGCTGGAAATGAATATGAAGGGCATTTTTCTCGACGAGTCTTCAGGCAGCATTCTCGGCTCTTAACAGCCGGCCACCCGCCAGTGCCAGCCAGGACAGGCCGCGGGTGGCGGCTTGGTTATGCTGGCACCGGCTTTACGGAAAGGCGCGGCTAATTTTTAATGCGCGGTTCCTCAAAAGGAATATCCACAATATTCGGATGATGGTCGGAAATTCTCTCCCGGAGTCCGTCATTCATGGCTTCCAGGGTTTTCCCGAAATGCGGCGCAAACCGGCAGGTTTGCTGCTTGTCCAGAGGATCGGTGATATAGCCTTTCACAAAAGCCCAGTCCAGACGGTATTTGCCAATCACTTGGAAAATGGTTCTTTCCGTGGTGAAGGTCATGCGGTAGCCGATGCGGTCGCGCTCATTTGAATTGGCCAGCATTTTTTTCTTGTGGTTCGTGGAGCGGTTTTTATTGCCCCTGAAATCAAAGGCATAGCCGTCGTTGAACCTGAAATCGCGGATGGTTTTAAACAGGCCGTAAACATTGTTCGGCGCGATAATGGGAATATCGGGCGCCGTCGGGTTTTGAAAATTTTTAGTTAAATTAGAAGTGATACGGCCGAAGTCCAGCGTGGCGCCCTGAGGCGTGGCGTAGCGGATAAGCTGTGAAAACCAGAAAGACGGATTGGTGAGAAAACGGCGGGCCTCCCGCTTGACCGTGGTCGGCGACAGATCGGCCGGCGCGGCGTTAAAATCGCCCATCATGACCACGGGATTGCGGATATCCCGGATATAATTCAGTATTTCCCGTATTTGCATTTCACGCGCTTCCGGCAGGCATTTGATTTCTAGGTGGATATTGATGACGGTCAGGCGTTTTTCCGGAAGCCAGGGCACATAGAGGTCCACGCGTAAAAAATTGCGGCCCCCGACTTTCATTTCCCGGAAAAGTTTTTCCAGAAACACCCCCTCTGCGGCCTTGCGCCGGGCGATTTCGAGCAGGGAATATTTGTTTTTTTCGCCTTCGTACCAGTCATAACCCTGATAAATCAGCGGAAACGCCTTAACCGCGAGGATGGGATAACGGGAAAGCACGGCGGACCCGAAAAGCCCTTTGTATTTGGCGCGATCGACTTCGATCATTTTCGCGATATCGGTGTTTAAACTGCCGTCTTTGTTGTTGAATTTTTCAATGCCCAGATTGACCTTGTCGATTTCAAGATACGCCGGCGCGAAAGCGTAATTCATATTCAGGGCTTCGGCTAAATCCTTGGGCGAGTGGCGGTATCCGGAGCGTTTGACGCCCCAGTCCATTTCTTCCAGGATGATGACATCCGCGGCGTTCAAGAGCGACCGTTGGTAGAGGATTTTCTCATATCCCGGAGTTCCGGGCGGGAAACGGTCAGTGTCGATCAATAGCGCAAAATCTTTCGGACGGGTGAAGGCCTGGATGGCTTGCGTCAGATTCAGCGATTTTTCAATATTCCAGCTCATAACACGCATGAAGCGTCCAAGACGCGAATCTTCGGGATACCGCGGCTCGACGCCGTTTCTTGAGGCCTGATTGCTCACAAAGGGTGAGCGGAATAATTTGTCCACCTTATGTTTCAGAATGCCCGCGGGGTGAGGATGGTCGGCGAGATGGACCAGCTCTTCATAGGTTGGGAGTTGGGGTTCCCGGTCTTTCAACATCTTGACGTTTTTAAAATCTTCCGCATGCAGGGGCAAAGCCGCGCAGAAAAAAAGTAGAAAAAGAGTGATAATTTTCATATCGCGCGGGATTATACCAAAATCGAGTCTTGACAGCGCAAAAACTTTGGTTTACGCTTGCACCCGTTTCAAACGCTTTGATATTACCTTACCAAAGGAGAACACAGTGCTGCTTGAAGGGAAAAAAGGCCTGGTTTTGGGTGTTGCCAACAAACGCAGCATTGCCTGGGCCATAGCGCAGGCTTTGGCGCGGGAAGGCGCCGAGCTGGCTTTCACCTATCAGGGAGACCGGCTCAAGGAAAGTGTTGAGGAATTGGCCGGCACTTTGGCGCAAAAGTCACCCATTCTGCCCTGTGACGTTACCAAGGATGAGGAGATTAAATCCCTTTTCAACGCCCTGGGCCAGGCTTTCGGCGCCCTTCATGTGCTTGTTCACTGCATCGCCTTCGCTCCCAAAGAAGAGCTTGAAGGACGCACCGTTGACACGTCAAGAAACGGTTTTTCCATCGCGCAGGACGTAAGCGCTTATTCGCTGCTGGCGCTGGCCAAAGGAGCAGAACCGCTCATGGAAAAAGAAGGCGGAAGCATTATAGCCCTGACTTATTTGGGCGCTGAAAAAGTCGTGCCCAATTACAATGTGATGGGTATGGCCAAGGCCAGCCTCGAATCCGGCATACGCTATCTGGCGTATGATTTGGGTCCCAAAAATATCCGGGTGAACGGTATTTCCGCGGGTCCGGTGAACACGCTGGCCGCGCGCGGCATATCCGGGTTCACGGACATGCTGGCGCATCACCGCGACAAAGCGCCCCTTAAAAGGAATGTGGAAATATCGGAAATAGGCGACGCCGCCCTGTTTCTGGCCAGTTCTTTATCGAGCGGAATCACCGGGGAGGTGATTCACGTTGACTGCGGTTACAGCATTGTCGGAATGTGACCGGCTGAGCCCTCTAATCGTGTAAGCCCACAACAAAACCGCTAGCGCTGAACTCAAGGCGCCTTCCATTTTGCGGCCCAGCATCCATTGAAGAGGCCCGGCCGTGGTCGCGGCCAGCGCTAGGGTTGAAGCCAGCCAAAGCCGCAAGCTTAATCCCCAGGATTCCCCTTTTTTCTTCCATTCCCGCCAAAATCCGGGAGGTCTTACTTTTTCGCAAAAGGCGGCCAGGGTTTCATCCGGGACCGGCGCCGTGAATAGCGTGGCCGGCAGCCAGAATAGAGCGCTGCCTCCGATCATGAACAATAATTCTAACGTGAGATTTGAGGGGATGCCGAACATTTTAAAAATCACCGGGCGCAGAAGAATCACGGGAAGGCTTACGGCAATGGCCGTGATTTCGCTCCAAGGATTGATACGCCACCAGAACCAGCGCAGAAAATAAACCGGGCCTATGGCAGCCGTCAAATTAAGGATGAAAGTGAAAATCTGGCCTATGCTTTCCGTGAAAAAAGCCACGACAGCCGCGGCCGCGGCCAGGCCCAATGAAACCCATTGCCCCACGCGCACGTAATGCCGCTCGTCCGCGGTTTTTTTCAGGAACCTGCGGTAAAAATCATTCACAAAATACGAAGAGCCCCAATTCAGGTGCGTGCTCATGGTGGACATGAAAGCCGCTAAAAAAGAGGCCACCATCAGCCCGCGTAGGCCCTGGGGAAGCAGCAGGGTGATGAGCCGGGGGTAGGCCCTTTCGTGGTCCGTGAGATCGGGCAATAGAATAAGCGAGGCCAAAGCCGTGATAATCCACGGCCAGGAGCGCAGCGCGTACTGGGCGATATTGAACCAGAGTGTGGAAAGAAGCGCCTGTTTTTCGTTTTTACAAGAGACGATTCTCTGAACGATGATGCCGCCGCCGTCTGTGTTTTTCCAGGCCCACCATTGAATCAAAATCAGTCCCAGAAACCAGCCAAAAGGGGAGCTCAAAACTTCACCCGCTGTGTGAGCACCTTCCAAGGGAGGGATAAAGGCCAGTTTGCCCGTAGGGCCTAATTTTTCGATCAATACCGGCAGGCCGCCGCAGGCGTTGACCGCGTAAAAGGCGAGAAGCACCGCGCCGGTCATGGCCACGAAAAATTGGAAAAAATCCGTGAGAATAACGCCCCAGTATCCTGACAGAACGGAATAAAAAGCCGTGAGACCAATGCAGAAAAAAATCGAAACGGTTTTGTCCCAATGCGTGGTTTCCTGCATGACTTTGGTTAACCCCGTGACGGGCCAGGCGCCCATCACAAAAGCGTTATAAAAAATCCCCCAGTAAATCGCCTTGAAGCCTCTTAAAAACGCCGGTGCTGGAAAGGTAAAGCACAAAATAAGGCCAACGGTTTTTCTCCATGCGGCTTAGTAAATTCCCCACGCCTTCGATATAAGTCTTCCGGTAGAATTCTGGATCACGTTTTTCCGGGGCGGCTGGCAGCGAAACTTCCAGTTTCGTTGCCGTTTTGCAGTCCCAGCGCATGGGCGCTGGGGCCACGGCAATCACGGCAAAATGGACCTGCGGCAGTCCTTCCAGGGATTCAGGCCGGGTGATGTCAGCCACAATAGCCTTGATGCCCGCCTGCTCCAGGGCTTCTTTTTTATTTTCAGTCCTTATGAGGGCTGTGACATTTTGATTTTTAAAACGGTAATGGGCGGCGAGAGCACTTCCCACATAACCCGCTCCAGCAATCAAAATACGATACATAACCGCCCCTCTTCAAAGCCCTTCTCAAGACCTTTTGCGGGCATTATTCAGCTCTCGGGAAGTGTTCCGGATAAGGTCGGCATAGCCTTTTTCAAAGTCTGGGTAACGAAATTTAAAGCCCAAAGCTTTGAGGCGGGTATTTTTCAGGCGTTTGCCGCTCACTTGTCTTTGGGGAGTATCCGAATTTTTAATTCCCAGCTTCTTGTTCATCCACTTGGTGAACTCTGAACGCAAAACCGGCCGGTCGTCCACGCCAACATACACTTTTCCGTATTCGCCTTTATCAAAAAGAACGGGAATAAAAGCCGCGGCATCCTCCACATGAATCATATTCATGTAGGGATCGTCTTTTTTTGACTCCCACACGCCCCACTTGAAAGCCGGGATCCAGTTACGGGAGGGGCCGTAAATCTCTCCCAAGCGGCAAATCGCGACCGGAAGCTCCGACCCAAGAACCTGTTGTTCTGCGTGAAAAAAAATTTCGCCCCTAAAATCATCCGGCCGGGGAGTGTCATCTTCCCCCAGCCACTTACCCCTTTGATTCCCGTAGACCTCGGCATTTGAAACATACACCACAAGCGAGGGCTGCGCGTGAGTCTTGATATGGCGAAGCATATTTCCCACTCCGTCCACATAAGTCTCGTGGTAAGCGGCCGGATCATCACCCTGCGGGGTTACGCAAATCACAATAAACTGGGCCGCAGGAATAGCCGCCAAAGTTTGAGGACGCAAGATATCAGCCACAATAGGAATCACGCCCATTTGCTCCAGGGCCTTTTTTCTTGCATCCGTTCTTATCACCGCCCAAACTTTTTGCTTTTCAGAACCAAAATGAGCGGCAATTAGACTTCCCAGATAGCCGGCTCCGACAATCAGAACACGGTAATGAGATTCTCCGCTGTGAGTGACGAAACTATCATTCATTTCAGCTTCTCATAATCCTTCTCCGCCTTTTTGATAATTTCATCCAGGATTTTTCTCACCCGAACGGGCTGTCCTGCTCTTGCCTGCTTACAGATTTCAAGAACGCGCGGGTGCTGGACCGCGTTGCTTTCCAGCGACCACCGGGCCGCGCCGCCTATCAATATTTTGGCCAAATCATCCGTTTCCTGGACGTAATAAAGCGCGCCAATCACACGGCGCACGCATCGCTCGTCGCCCGAGGCGACAAATTGCGCCCAAAACATATCCAAAATTTCAGGCCCCAAAATGGTCATGTCCACCACGTTTTCGCGCTTTTCTGCCAGCAATTCCCGGATATAATCCGCGGCTTCCGCGCCGTTCTCCTGCCCCATTTTGGCCAATAATTCAGCGGTTTCCGGAATGCCGGAAAGACGCACGGCCATCCACAGATATTTTTTCTGTTTAACCTCCAAATCATTCAGCTCCCGCAGCCACAGATCTACCTGCTTGTGATTTTGATAGAAAACGGAAGCCCAAAAAGCGGCCAGCGGCGCCACGGCCGTTTCTCTTTGAAACCATCCCTGTTTGAACATCTCCCGGATGGCCGGCACTACTTTGGAAGTGTCACGGTGCAGGTAAAAATGGCTCATCCAGTCATTGAGCTGTTCCGGCATTTCCAGGGAATCGGGCGCGCTGTACGCGCCGGCCCATGACGGCCCGCACAGGATAAATCCAGCAAAAAAAAGAATCGCTGTCTTTTTCATGTCATGACATCCCTCGACGGAATTTCAC
>ASOC01000055.1 GCA_000405945.1 Candidatus Omnitrophus fodinae SCGC AAA011-A17 | reverse complement strand
GGAATCGGCAGATTCCGGAAATGGGTTTTTTTATTTTAAGACAAACTTAAGGCGAGGTATCGCAATGAGAAATATAGACAAATTCATGCCCCGATTTCTGCACGAATTGGTGGACTTCCTGTTAAAACACACCGTGGTAAGCTACTCTGATTAACCGGAATAATCCGGAAGCTCTGCAAACTCAAGCCAGTATTCTTTAACGGCCTGCAACATTTTTACCAGGGCGTTGAATGAAAACGGCTTGGTCATGAAAGTGTTGGCTCCAAGCTCGTAACTCCGCAAAACGTCGCGGGCGTCCTTGGATATCGTGAACATAATCACCGGAATACGGCACCAGGCCTGATTGGCCCTGATTTCCTTAAGCGCCTCAAATCCATTTTTTCTGGGCATGTTTAAATCCAACAGAATCAAATCGGGAGGCATAATCGGTCCATCGGCTGAATTTTTCAAGCGGGAAAGGTGCTCTATCAGTTCTTCGCCGTCTCTAACACGGCGGAATTCGCCGTCCAGTTTCACCTGCTTCAAAGCCTCGCTCATCAGCGAGCCGAAATCCAGATCGTCATCAACCATCAAAATATTAAGCGTTTTTCTTTTCGTATCTTTCATTAGAAACCTCTTTGGTGTCATTATGCCCCGGCAGGCTGATAATAAAAACAGTGCCTTTCCCGGGAGCGCTTTTTGCCGTAATACTGCCTTTGTGCCGTAAAACGATTTTCTGGCAAATGGCCAGTCCTATCCCGCTTCCTTCGTATTCATTTCTCCCATGCAGCCTTTGGAAAGGCTTAAAAATCCTGTCCAGGTATTTTTCGTCAAAGCCTATGCCATTGTCTTCCACTAAAATTTCTACCATGCCTTGGCCTGCCAAGCGGCCTTGAATAACCACCCGCGGCGTTATTCCCCCCGGCTGACGGAATTTGAGGGCGTTGCTGATTAAATTCTGGAATAATTGCCGCATCTGAATCTTGTCGCCCTCTATAAACGGCAAAGATCCCAATTCTACCTGCGCCCCGGCTTCGCTAATGCGAATATCCAAATCCGAGATGACTTCATGAAGAACGGAGCCCAGATTAATTTTTTCGAAAGGCTTGTCTGCCGTGCCTATTCTCGATAATTCACGCAGCTGCTCCATGATATGCAGCATCCGGTACGCTCCGGCGCAGATTTTCTGGAGATACTCCCGGCCTTTGTCATTCAACTGGGGCGCGACCTCTTTTTCCAAAAAATCGGAATAAAAAATAATTTTAAGAAGAGGTTCCTGCAAATCATGCGTGGCTGAAAACGCAAAAAGCTCCAGTTGTTCCAACTCGGCTTTTGAGCGCGCCAATTGCTCGGTTTTCTGGATAACCTCCTCCTCAGCCTTTTTCTTGACCGTGATATCTTCGACGCTGGACCAAATGAATTTTTTCCCCTCTTTTTCGATAATCAGCCCCTGCAGGCGGACAGGCACCAAATGACCGTCCTTGTGGATATACTCTTTCTCGTAAGGGCCGTACCGGCCTACAGTCCTCAAACTCTCGAGTTGGGCCTCTTCCTCGGCGGCATACTTTTGCGGAGTGATATCCCAATAGGTAAGTTTCAGGCATCCTTCCACGGTTCTGCCAATAATTTTCGCGTAAGCCGGATTAACATCCACCAGGGCGCCGTCCATGCGGCACAACGCCAAACCCATGGGGGATTGATCAAACAGATTCCGGTTGTAGCCTTCGCTCTCTCGGAGGGCCGCTTCTGTCTTTTTATGCTGTCGGATTTCACGCTCCAACACCACATTGGCCTGCGCCAATTCCTCCGTGCGCGCCCGGACTCTGTCCTCAAGTTCATGGTAAGCGGTTTCTACCAATCCCTCGGCTTTTTTCCGGGCCGTGATATCCTCCGTGAACATGATAATACCGCCTATTTCCCCCGTGCTTTTGTGCCACGGCAAAATTTCCCAGCGCAGCCATTCAACGGTTCCGTCCGCCCGGACAAACTTGTCTTCGTCGCATTTTTCAACGGCTCCGGCCAAACAGCGCTTGTGGATTTCCAGCCAGTGAGGCATCTTGAGAATTTCGGGGAAAACTTCGTAGTGGGATTTTCCGATAACGCTGCCGGCGAGATGATAATCCGTTAGCCAACGTTCGCTGGCCAGAACGTATTTCATGTCGCAATCCAGCATGGCCACGGCCGTGGGCGCTTGCTGAACAAAAAGGCGTAGTTGCTCTTCGTTTTCTCTTAGTGCCTCTATTGCGCGGAGATTTTCAGTGATGTCAATAATGGATACCACCTCGCGGGCCCCGGCTTTGGTTTGAACGGTATTGACGCAAATTTTGATAGGAAATTCGGTCAAATCCCGATGCAATCCGTAATAATCACTGCAACTGCAGGCAGTCGACTTGGAAGCGTTGAGAAAAAATCCGGAATGGCATTGCTGAAACCGGCCGCGCGATTTTTCGCTCAGCAGGCTTTCAAAAACCTTGCCGGTCATCTTGCCTCTTTCGTAGCCGAATAGCCGTTCGGCTATTTTATTGACCATGACAATATTGCCCGCCTGATCGAGCATTAAAAAAGCATTGGGCGCTGATTCCAGGGCCCATTGAAATATTTGGGTTTCCATTTGACCGGCAGTGATAATTTGATCAAGGCGTGAAATTTTTCGGCGGGCTGAGGCTAATTCGCTGATGAGCTGTTCTTTGGATTTGTCTGTATCATTCATAAGACCGGCTTTCTCATTTACCAACCGGGAGATATGCATGAATAACGGCCGGAAAAGATGTGATTTCTATTATACTGAAAAGAGGCGGGTCATTTCCAGAAGTTACTTAAGGCCTTGATGCCTCCGGGTTGACTAAAGGGTCAGCCAAAAACAATAACCGCAATCCCCATAAGCACAAAAAGAATACCCGCGCATCTGGAAACAATCTTCGGGTCCAGCCTGGCGGCGAGGACTTTCCCGATATAAATAGCGGCCAATGAAAGCGTTAAGAGTGCCAGCATGGTTCCGGTCAAAACCATCCAGGGGTCGTATTTTGTGGCAAAAAGGCCCGCGGCAATTTGAGTTTTATCCCCGAATTCGGACAATAAAATCAGCAGGAAGCCGGAATAAAAGGGGTTTTTGATTTCATTTTTTTTGACCGCGTCTGTTTCTTCTTTGCTTTTTAATATTAAAATCCCCACAAGAATGAAAAGGCTTCCCGATAGAATCCGCAACACCCCAAGCGGCACAAGACGCGTGATCCAGGTTCCGGCCAGCACAGCCAGCCCGTCCACCAGAAAGAATGCCAGCATGATGCCGGCCAAAAGTTCAAAATGTCTGCGGGTCTTGGAAGATAAAAGCAAAATAGCCAGCTGGGTTTTGTCACCCAGTTCCGCCAGGCCTATGGAAATAAAAGGGATTAAAATATCAGCTGAGATCATCGGTGACCTGTTTAAAAATATTTTCAGGCATATGCGTGAAGAGATGCGAGCCAGAAATTGACCCCAAAATAGGTGAACATCACCGCGGCAAAGCCAAACAAAGCGAGCAAGGCCGCGGGTTTTCCCTTGAGTTCATCGACATTCCGCATATGAAGGCAAATGGCATAAATCAGCCAGGTAATAAAAGCGCAGGTTTCTTTGGGGTCCCAATTCCAGTATCTTCCCCATGATTCATTCGCCCAGATGGCTCCGGTCGCTATTCCGAGCGTCAGAAAGGGAAATCCAATGGCAATGAGCCGGTAAGTCAACCAGTCGAAATAGGCCAGCCTCGCATCAACGTTCGTCTTCCCGGAACGCTTGCCAACAACATCGATGATCAAAAAAAGAGCGGCCGAACCAAAGGCAACGGCAAACGCCGAATATCCAATAAAAGCTGCCAGCACATGAAAAAGAAGCCAGTTGCTTTTAAGAGACGGGAGAAGGGGTTCAATTTCCGGCGACAAAAGCGACGTAAGAGCGAGCAGGAAAGCAACGACAACACCGGCAAAACCGCCTAAACCAACCGTTCGATAGCGAATCAGCGTTAAAAAATAGAGGACGATAATCAAAAACCCAAGCAAAATCAACGTTTCATAAGTGTTCGTCCACGGCAAGTGGCCTGCGGTCATCCCCCTTTTGAAAATCACGACCCCATGAACGGCCAGGGTAACAAGGCCTGAAAGCACGGAGGCATAAAAAAGCGCTTTGCTGCGCGCAGAGGCAAAAGCAAGAAAGGAAAGGATGCCAAAGAAAAGATAGGCCAACATCAGGATGCCGGTCATCATGATGCCGCCTCAATCTTGATCCCGGCCATGGTTTTTCCCAAAGCCTTGAGTTCCCGCTCAAACCCATACGGATCCCTTGTTTGAGGGCCCAAAATTTCTATCATGCACTTCCCTTCATCAGGATGCTGGATAAGACGCACGGTCAGGGCTCTCGGGATAATAAAACTCGCGATGAACGCGCCTAAAATTAAAAACAAAAAACCGCTATAAGCAAAGGGCACTCCCGGATCGCGCGAAAGTTTGATGCCTGAACTGTAACGCTTTTTCAGTTTACGAAAGGTGAATTGCAACTCGTCTGATTTTTGACTGTCATGCGAAACAATGTCCGGGAAAGCCCAGACTTTCTTCGCAGCAATTGCGGATTGCGGCGGATCATAGACTGAAACCAGAACAGCCGGATTGTGAAAATAAGGGGACCGGCTCTCCGCCTTTCCCGCTGCGCTGATCGCAAAATCGGGCAGGACTTCAGTCACTTCAACTGCGATCGGCACCTGCTCAAGCGTCTTTCGCTCTCCCAACTTTACCGGCACAGCCGCCACAGGCAGGCCGCGGCGGTAAACGATAAGCTCAAGACCCGGTATTTCAACTTGATAGCGCATCTGAAAAAGCTTAGTCCCGCCAATCACGACGGGGCGGTTCACTTTGAGGTCGTCTCGCCACACGCGGCCGTCCTTATCACGTATGAGCAGGCGGCTCACATATTGGTCTGGCTCGCTCATGCCCGGATACATCACTACTGAAAACTTTTCAAGCTTGACTTTAGCCTGGGCATGAAGAAGATCCATGGTTTCACCCTCGCGAATAGTCACATCGCGAATGTCAGAAAAAAGAAAGGTCAAAAGTCCGCCCACGAGCACCATGACAAATCCAAAATGGACAAGAGGCGACCCCCAACTCCCCAAGCTGTTTTTAGCGGCAGAAAAAAAATATTCCGAGCCGGTTTTGTTTTGTAAAAAAGCCCGATATCCATACGCCTTAAGGACTTGCAGAAGGTGGGTCCCAAAACACTCAAGCTGGCCTCCCCGCCCGGCTGGTAACACAACCTCTTGAATAAAACGAAATGAAGCCCCATTGGCGGGCGGACCGGAATCGTTATGATGACGGCTCAAGATGCCTGCTGTTCTCATGAACGCAAGCGAGAGCATTGAAACAGCCAGATAGCCCAAAAGCAGACAAAACCAGAGGCTACGAAAAATACTCCTGGGAGAAAAAGAATAGAATTTGATATCAGGAGGAAGGATGCCGAAAATTGCGCATACAGCTACTAGAAATAATACTGTGTTCGCAAAGCGGATTGACTGAAAAACTTGGCGCAATTTTCCAAACATGAAATAAGGGTAAACGAAATCGCCACAACTGTCTACTATGAACCTTTAAAACAAAAAAGGGTTACCCCAGCGCCTTTTTGAAAGCAAAGGACATTCCCTGGCCGAAATAATCGTCGTCGAAATCACCGACACCACGGTCATCGTTAAAACTGAATACTTGGTAACGTGCCTCAAATGAGGTGGTTTTGTTCACATTGTATCTAAAACCCGTTGCGGCTTCGTTCAGGGTATTTTGGTTGTCACCCAATGAATTTGTGAACTGATAACTTGCGAAAGTCGAGATATCCTTTGTTAATTGATAATTCAGGTTGGTTGACGTGATATACACATCCCCATTGAAATCATAGGCCCCTTCCCCCTGGCCCCAACGATTGGTGCCGGGTCCAAACGTCGGGGTATTGACCCGATAGTAATCGTACATTCCCGCAACGTAGACAAATAGTTTTTGAGCAAGAGGTCCGGAAAAAGACACGGTGAACCGATCCCGATCCATGTCCTGCTGGCCATCCCCAACCTTTGGAAATTCAATATTGTCTGCCACGAGCTGATATTTTAATATCGACGCCCAGCCTGCCGGCAGCCGGAAATTCGCGCTCGTGGTTACCTCATGAACACGCCTCTCTTGATCTCCCAAGCGACCGGGATAATATCCCGGATGTGTGTCGAACTGGGTGTTGTACTGGCGCTCTTTTTCCTGCCAGCGATATCCCGCAAACAGCTTCACAGCAGAATTCAGGCGGTGAGTCAATTTAACTTTTGGGACAAAATCGATGTAAGTTATTTTCGTTTCATAACCCATGTTTGGGTTGCCGGACCCAAAGTCGGTAAACGTTTCATGACTTTTCGCATCGAACGTCTCATTCCAATCCAAGCGACGCTGTTCCATATCCAGCCCCATAAAGGCCGTTGTGCGGGCCAATCCTCGATAGGTCAAGGATACTGCCTCTGCGAACCAGCCTTCTCCCAGAGCCGTATCGGAAGTACGGAAGGGATTGGTGGTTGCGTCGGCTCCATCAGTTACAGTACCATGCGCATCGGTTGTCGCGTGTTCACCGCGGAGCCCCAAGCGCACATCCAGTCCCTTTTGCTGGAGAAAATTCAAAAGCGCGCTTCCGATACTAAACACATTGCTGACACGGTAGTTATTCACATCCGGATTCACATAAGTATTGGGATTGGCCAAATTCGGCCGCTGCTCGCTTAGAACGCTGTCATTCCGCAGATAATTGAAAAAATAACCGCCATGCACGTACACATCATCCGACAAAAAGCTGTCATACTTTAATTGGAGCTGAAGATCATTAAACTGCTGCTTCTCAATATAATCGCGCTGCTGAATAAAAGCGCCGTTGGTATATCGCACCGAATTCGTGAACTGAGAGTCCCTGTAGGCTTCGAAAGAAATACCAGGTTCGATGTTGTGAATCCCTCCCACCGTAAACGGTACGCGGACTGAGATGGTATTGCTAACCCCGTCCACCCGGCGACGAACGGGGATGGAACGCAGCGAAGGAAGACCTGTCCGCACCGCATCCTCTCCTCTAAGAAGAGTCTCCCGGCCCTCGCGAGTCCACAATTCATAACCCAGAATAATTTTGGCCTGGTCTGAAAGCGGATACCCATATTCAAAATTTGCGTTTCCCCTGTTCGTGTGCAATTCCTCATCATCCCAATCCTGAAATTGCGCCGGAAGCCGGTATTCGAACGGGTCCCACGGTTTGTCCTGAGATCCATCCCAGAACTTCCTGAAAGTTTTCCACTCACCGTCAAAATAATGTCCATTCTCCTTGGAAACACGGACATGCGCCCAGTAGTCATAATTAATAAGATCTCTTCCCTCAAATTCAAGGCTGACATCACCTTCCTTTTTAGTAAAACGAATATCTTGCACTCCGCCGGTTGTTCGATCATCCACGTTCCAATCCTGCCGGAAACGTCCCCTGTCCCCTTTCACAAAATAGGTGGTCAAAACAGGCTCCATATAGAACGACTCCAAAGGCGTACCCAAATACCTTTCATGGATATCCGACGTTCCTGCCGGCGTCGTGACGGAGTCGGTTTTTTCTGATGCCGCGGGAACTGGAGAATCAGCATTTGAAGACTCAGGCTTTTTAAGATTAATAGATGAGGGTGGATTATTAGCAGAAGATTCGTCAGAAAATTCGTCCGCAGACACCCAAGCAACCGACGTCAAAATGCCCAGCATCACGATCAGGACGGTAAGTGCAAATTTTGAATGCCTCATCCCACTCATCGGTTGAATGTCCTCCAAGTGTTAGAGCCGTGCGGAGAGCGGTGATGATCCACGCAACCCTGACCGGGGCCTATAAAATAATTGCCGGCACCGGTACCATGGGCAACTCCGCCAATATTGCCCTGCGCATTGTTGGTGTTCGGCTCCCAGTGACAACGCAGGCACAAAGCATTGTCATCGGCCACCAAAAGCTTGTTGTAAACCCCGCCATGGGGTTCATGGCAAACCTGGCATCCATCCCGCACCGGATCATGCTCAAACACGAACGGCCCCTTCATTTCTTTGTGGCATTTGAAACACTTTTCATTCGAACGCTCCAAATCTGTGATGGCATGGGTGGCTGTCCCGGTGTTGTGCATATCATGGCAGTCCATGCAACTCATCTGGCCCTCCGTAACGGGGTGATGATACTGAAGCTGGAACTGAGCTTTTTTATCCACATGGCAGGCAAAACAACGCTCCGGCGAATAACGGATAATTTTTGACTTGTCGCCGGCACTCTCGGCATGAAGACTGCCGGGTCCATGACAGGATTCACAAGCTTCACCCACTATTTTTTCGCCTTCCTCAAGGCTTGTCCCGTAATGAGATTCCAACCGATAACGCTTGACCTGATCTTCATGGCAAGCCGCGCAGGTTTCCATGCCCACATATTCAGCTCCGGGAATTGTGTGTAACTCCAACGCCTTTTTGATTTCATCAACTTCACGGCAGGATGAGACATAAAACGCAAGCAGGATAAGAAGACTGACTATAAAAAGCTGTTTTTTCATGATACTTTGAAGGTGCATTTGGCGTGCCAAAACCAATTATTTGCTGTAAAAAACAGGAAAAAGGAGCTTTCTATATATAAAAAGTTGATTTATGGCGAGAGACTTCAGCTCTGACAAGAGAAAAAATGGAGGGAATTGCGTTATTTCACGCAGATGTTTCACCCGAATGGGTAATATCACCCAACTCCGGCATGTCTTTATCGCTCGATAGGCCAAACTTGATCATTTTATAACGCAAGGCATCCCTGCCAATTCCAAGCATGCGTGCAGCCCGGGACTGGTTTCCGTCCGCGGCTTGCAATGTCTGGATAATAGCCTGTTTTTCAATGCCTTCAAGCGGAAGCCCCGCAATGCAACTTGTGATTCTATCCGAGGGTTCGTTCTTTTCAGGATGCAGGCGGGCATCTTTGAGAGCGCAGGTACAGTCAATTTCGGAGGGAAGGTGTTCGGGCAAAAGGATGTTTTCTCTGTTCAGAATCATAGCCCGTTCAATGACATTCTTAAGTTCGCGGGCATTGCCGGGCCAGCTGTAATTGAGCAAAATCTGCATGGCTTCCGGATGTATGCCGGATATGGTTTTCCTGAACTCGCGGTTGAAATGAGCGATAAAAAAATGCGCCAAAGCGGGAATATCCTCTTTTCTCTCGCGAAGCGGAGGGATATCAATGGGAACAACGTTGAGCCGGTAATAAAGGTCCTGACGGAAACGTCCCTCCGCGACTTCGTTCTTTAACCCCTTATTGGTGGCCGCCACGATTCTGACATCCGCCTCAAGTTCTTTCACGCCGCCGACCTTACGGTATTTTTTTTGGTCAATTAAATGGAGCAGCTTAGCCTGAAGGTCTTTTGACATATCACCGATTTCATCAAGAAAAAGCGTCCCGCCCTGCGCTTCTTCCACCAACCCCTTTTTCGACTGCTTGGCGTCTGTAAAAGCCCCTTTCTCATAGCCAAAAAGCTCGCTTTCAAGCAGGGTCGCGGGCAGGGCCGCGCAATTGATGGAAACAAATGATTTTGATGCCCGCTGGCTCCCATAATGCAGGGCGCGAGCCAATAAATCTTTGCCCGTCCCGCTTTCCCCCTCAATAAGCACGGTCGTTAATTCGGAATGGAATATCCGGCGGATAAGCTCCAAAATCTGTTTCATTTGCGGGCTTTCCGCCACGATATTGGCAAAATCATATTTGACACGCTCATCCGTCTCCCAGTTCAGTATTTTTTGCTGCATTTTTTTGCGCTCAACCGCCTTTTCAATATTGAGTTTGAGCTCCTCAAAATCAAAAGGTTTATGAAGATACGTGAACGCCCCGAGCTGCATGCACTGAACAGCTGTCCGGATCTCGTCATTGGCTGTAAGCATAATCACCGAAAGTAACGGATCTTTTTTGCGCATGATTTGTAGAATCTCTTTGCCGTCACCATCCGGCAGGCGGATGTCAAGCAGCGCCACATCAAACGGCTCCTCCGCAAAAAAACGAAGTCCCTCCTGGGCTGATTGTGCAGTCACCACCTCATAATCTTCCCGGCTAAAATCTTTTTGCAGGGACCAGCAAATCAACTTTTCATCATCGATAACAAGCAATCTTCCTTTCATGGCATTAAAGCCTTTCCGCTAAGGTTAGTGGCATTTTCCCATCAGAACCGGATATCCCGGCATTACCCTCCGCCGGCAAAAAAATGGTCAGCGTCGTGCCAACCCCCGCCGTACTCGCGGCATGAATCGTGCCATTATGAGCCGCGATAATTCCCTTGCTCACCGAGAGTCCCAACCCGGTTCCGCCCTCCCGCGTGGTGAAAAAGGGCTCAAAAATTCTTGGCAAAATGTCCGAAGGGATCCCGGCCCCGGTATCCTCGATTTCGATTAAAACACCCGGCGAGCGGCCGGCACTTGAATGGTCCGCCTCATTTCCGGACACGGACCTGACCCTGACGCTCATGCCTCCACCAGCCGGCATGGCATTGGCGGCATTCAAAAATAAATTTAAAAAAACCTGTTCCATCTGGCCTTCATCGGCGTTGACTGCTTGCTCCGGTTTATCAATGCTGAAATGAGTCTGGATTTTTCGGGATTTTAGATGATGTTCCGCAAGGTAATAAGCATGATAGAGCCTGCCGGACACCAGACACCTCTTGAACCGCGGCGGAGACTGCCTGGCATAACGCAATAAGTTATGGACGGTTTGTTCAATCCGCTCCACCTGCGCTGTTAATTCACCCAAAATGCCCTGTTTGTCGTTGAACGGAGATTCACCGCGCAAAGCATGAAGCGTTGTGCCGATGGCTGCCAAAGGATTTTTGATTTCATGAGAAATGTTTGAAATGAATTGCCCTAAAGACGCCAAACGATTGGACTGGGCAAGTTCGCGCTGATGTTGTTCGGCAATCTTTCTTTGCGACATTCGGATACCGCGGATCATTGTATTGAAACTGTTCGACAAACGCCTCAAATCAGGATCCCTTTTGATAACCGTTTTCACATCCAAATGCCCCTTTTTCGCCTTTTCCATATCCTCAATGAGCCTCTCGATGGGCTTTTTCACAATCTTGTGCACCATCCAGCGGATTAAAACGGCGCTAAGTATGATAATTGCCAGCGCTGAAAAAATAAGAATAAAGCGGCTGACAGTGAAACGCTCATAAATTGGCTTTAAAGGAACAAAGAGTTCAATGCCGCCCAGCATTCCATTTTGCGCATTCTCATGGCAGGTCATGCAAAGGGCCTGCCCCCGGATGGGATGGACAATACGAAGCTGTCCCTTTCTGCTCATGTCCGAGAAATGGATCAGCCCCCTATCCGGCGCAACCCGGACTTCTTGGTCAGCGGTTAGATCAATTTTTTTGTTGATGTTTGCAGGAATCGATGAAAACCGGGTTTCCCCCTCGGCATTAAAGACATTCACCTCTTTTAAACCCAGACGTTGCGCCTCATGATTAAGCGTCACTTTGAATGCTTTTGGATCAAATTTAGCATCCAGCATGTTTTCAATCAGTTTATTTTTCAAAAATTGGGCATGGTAGAGAGCTGTCGTGATAGAAGTCTGGGCAATTCCGCGGTAGCTTACATCCATCAAAACCAAAACACCGATCGTCACAATAAGACAGACCACGGCGCTTACCGTAACAACCAGCTTGACTGTCAGCGTTTGCCGGCTAAAACGAGCTAGGAATTTTTGTCTTTTCATTTAAGGAAAGCCCTTCTGGAGTGCTATTTTCTCATGCTTCCAGGCAGGATGTAAATACTATAAATAGGCGGCGAAATGGTTTCCTACGGCATAAATCCTGGCGTCAGGATTTTCCTTCTCCCTTTTCGCCCCGAGAATCCTCTTCCTTGGCTCTGCCGGTCCACATGCTCCAATTCATGGGATAATGTTCGGGGTCAAAAACGGTAAAATAAAAGTGCCAGACAATAATGGCCAAAGTGGCAAGAACCGCTTCATAAAAATGAATCGCGACTGCGACATCGTAAACCCATTTTGGAAAATACTTCATGGTGATATTTTCAAAGGTCAGCAAAAACCCGGTCACAATCATAATCAGCGAGCCCCACACCAACGCCAGATACTCCAGTTTTTCTATATAGCTGTAACATTCAAACTTGGGTTTTTCCGCCTCCAATCCCAAGTTGTGCTTGGTCATGAGAAAAAAATCCGTGAAATCCTTTCTCGCCGGCATCATGGCCTTTAGCTGTCCCCGGCCGCGCTTTGTCAGGATAAGGTAAAAGACATGGTAAATACTTAGCGCGATAAACAAAACAGCCAGGCCGCGATGAATGACTCCCCGCCAATCCGTGTCTCCGCGATTGACGAGGGAAAATGGAAAAGCCCACCAGGTTTCAGGATATTTGAGCGCGAATCCGGTGTATGCCAGCCCTATAAAAGAAATCGAAAGCAGGGAATGCTGAACTCTCTCGTTGGGCGTAAAACGGATAACTTTCCCTTCTTCTCTTTTCTTCCTGTAATGCTCGCGCAGTTTTTGGCCAAAGTCGAGAAGGTTGTGAAAAATCATCCCGCCGATCACCACAATGATTAATCCAATGTAAAAAGCTCCTACAAAAAACACGATTTGATCCCGGTCGGAAGAAGGGGCAAGGTGTATTGATCCTTTGGCCAGTTGCTCGCCCACATTGGGATGGCATCGGCCGCAGGTTTGGGGCAAATTCTTCTTGTTCACGGAAGACTCTGGATCGCTTGAAGGCAAAATATCATGGGCGCCATGGCAGCTGGCGCAATTCGCGACCATGGTCATTCCGAATTTGCCGGCCAGCCCATGATAACTGTCCAAAAAGGTTTTCAAGCGGTCGGAAGGCAGGCGGTACTTGGTCACGATTTTCTCCGCCGCATGACAGTGCCCGCACGTTTTTTCGGAAACGGTTGTGGCATAAACCGTGGATGCCGGATCCTTATGGGAGAGGATGGTGTGTTCACCATGGCAATCCGTGCATACGGGAGCCTCCACCTTTCCCGAAAGAGCGGCCTTGCCGTGGATACTTCGTTTATAAGTACTCAACACGTTTTCATGGCATTTCCCGCATGTGCCGGGAACATTTTTCCTGTAAATTTTTGATTGAGGATTGGTCGGTGCGTGTAAATCATGCGAACCGTGGCAGTCCGTGCACACAGCCGAGGACATCACCTGCTTCTCAAGCAGGGCCTTGCCGTGAACCGTTTTGCCGTAGGAAGTAAGGGGGTGTTGCTCAAGCAACCCGTACTGGGCCATTTTTTCCTGGTTCTC
Organism: Candidatus Omnitrophus fodinae SCGC AAA011-A17; assembly: GCA_000405945.1. Lineage (GTDB taxonomy): Bacteria > Omnitrophota > Omnitrophia > Omnitrophales > Omnitrophaceae > Omnitrophus > Omnitrophus fodinae. Next base: position 424 of record ASOC01000055.1, on the reverse strand, counting down.
GTGGCAAACCCCGCAGGTCTTGGGAATATTCAGGCGGTATACCGGAGACTTCGTGTCGCGCGCGCTATAAATCGAATGGGAACTGCCGTGACAAACAAAACAGGAGGCGGCTTGGATGCCGCTTTTTACCGCTTTCCCATGATCCGATGCCAAATAAACCGAGGCCTCCATGCGGTGACAGGAAGCGCAATTCACCGGCCTCATCTTTTCGGGATGCGGCAATTCCTTTATTTCCGTGTGGCAGGACGTGCAGAGATTTTCCCCGTGAACCGAGCCTTGAAATTCATCTGGATTGAAATTATCATGGCAGGCCAGGCAATCCTCACTCGCGATTTCATCCGCGGCTTGCCCGGTTAAAGAGGTTAGAGGCACAAAAAAAGCGCAGGCCGCTAAAAAAAACTTAACGGCAGGCCGCTCGCCAGCC
>ASOC01000054.1 GCA_000405945.1 Candidatus Omnitrophus fodinae SCGC AAA011-A17 | reverse complement strand
TTCATGCCGAGGGTTTTGAGGCCATGGTCAAGGCCAAGGGACTTTCCTATATATTGGTAAGCCCGCGTATCACCGATATCAAGGGCAGCCACGAAATTTATCTGAACGCCATGTTGGGCAAAACCGATGTGAGCCCGGTTCAGCTGACGGAAGATGTCAAACGCATGGTCAATGAAGATATGAGTCAATCGCAGGTCATGGTGGCGACTCACTTGGAAGGGGAACAACAGCAAATCGCTTTGTGGGGCGGCGAGGAAACCACCGCCCGCCGCAGATTTAGCCGGCAAGTGGTTGATCAAGTCAGAGAGCAATCGGAAGAGATTCTTGCTCAAGCCGCATCCATGGGAACAGACGGGGATATCACGTTGGGTAGCAAGGAAAAGCCGGTTCGGGATTTGACCGGATTTCTCCGCGAATTGGCGGCTAATAATCTCATCACGCATGAAGATGCGGATCGCCTGCCGATGGATGCCAGAAAAATCATGGCTTTTCTGAATGCCAAGGGAATCGCGGACCGGACTGTCATGGCGCATCTCCGTTCCGAAAAGACTCAAGGCGTTGTCATGAACTTGCGGAGTTCCACGTTTGAAATACTGAAATTTTTGACTCCGGTTTCGAAAAAAACAGACCGGCAACCTTCTCAACCGGCTGCTCGGGAACGCCGTGCACTTATGGAAGCGCGAAGGGGTTGGCCCACAGCAGCCAAAATAGGTCTTGCTGTTGGCGCAGTTCTCCTTTCGGCCGTCAGCCTCTTACTGGTTCCCAGGTTTTTGACTCAGCCTGATAGACCGGCGGAATTGCCTGCAAAGGTGCAACCGGCTGAACCGGTAAAGGGCAGTGAAACCACAAGTGAACCCGCTAAAGAAATAACTAAGGCCCCTGTCGTTGAAACGGCAGACTCTTCCAAACAGGAAATTTCTGAAAGCAATCCATTGCTGGCTAATCCGGTTTTAAAAGAAGCGCATCAGACGCTTGGTCGCAGCATTGTCGCTTTAAGGACTCCGGGCGGGCTTCCTTATAATCAGACCCGCGGCGCTTATAATCCGGGGGAGGGATGGCTCAAATCTTCCGATATTGGAATGGCGCTTTCGGCGGAAATCGTTTTGGCTGCCAACGCCCCCGTTTATCCGGCAGAGCAGGATTTTCAACCGCAGCAGGTGACGGCGCGCGTAAAAACCATTCTGGATTTTTATGAGAAAGCCATTGAGCGGGACGGACTGCGTGTGAGGGGAGTCCAAACGGGTATTTTGCCGGAGTTTATGAGTTATCGGGGAGACCGGGTTTTGGCTGAAACGCATAATATCCCGGGAACGGGCCGGCAGGGAATTCCCTATGCTGCTTATGACATGGCCATGACCGTGGAATGGCTGATGCGTGTGGCCGAGATTTTCAAAGGGGGCGTGATTAAAGGATTAAAAGACGATGCCGTTGCCCGTCAGGCAAAACATATTCTGGATCAAACCAATTTGCGTGTTTTTGTGGGCCGTGACGGACGCCTGCATTCTCAAGTGTTTTTGGCGGACGGCGGTGAGTTTGTCTATGGTTCGGGCGTCATTGACAACAAGCACACGGAAGCAAAAATGTTTCTTCCGCTGATTTACGGGGGCTATTTGGGAGACCCATCCATTCCTTTAGAAGAAAGAGTCGCGCAGGGTAAGCCCTTATGGAAAGACATGTCTTATGCGTGGGATAGCCGCCGCATAGGCGGGCGCTCTTATTCAATCGCGCGCGGCGACGGAGGGTTAAGCGCTCTTACCGAATATTATGGCAACCTTGCCTATGATGAGGCGGCGTTAGCGCCCCAGTCTGAAGGTGTCAGCCATAGAAACTATCTGGAAGCCGCCATTGCCCTGGGCAAACAGCGCGGCCATCAAGTATTTGTCAGCGCGCCGGGGACTGGAAAAAATGCCGATGAATACGCGCAATTCGGTATCAACAATCCTTCCGTGCTTGTGCCGGTTGGCTCTTTTCTGGCTTTGACAACAGGAACCCAGCAAGCTGTGGGCAACGTCGGAAATTTGGTTCGCCTTACTCAATCCGGCGGGGCTTATGATCCGACATGGGGCTGGCCGGATGCCCTGGATCCTTTGACGGGCCGCCCTTTTAATGGAAAACGTATCTTTCAAAATCAGACGCTGCAATTACTGGGACTTAATTATCATGTTCTTCGCGGGATCGAGGCGAAAATGCCCTGGCATGGAGGCGTTGCCAATGCGATTCAGGATCTTGACAAGGAGCATGCGGCTCCGCCGGTTCAGACTGAGCAAAAGGCGGAGGCCAAAAAGAGCAAGGATTTAACGGCTGAAATAAGGGCTGCGGGAGCTTTTACGCAGATTGATCGTTTTCCCGGCAATAGCGGCTCATTGATAAGAAACAGGGGAATTATCGATATCCGATATGCCGTGGGACAGGGGGGGAATGATTACAGCGGTTTCTGGGGCAAGCTGGATATGGATGTGACCGGATACCAAACCCTCAGGCTGCGGCTGGGAAAAGATGCGGTGCTTCCTGACAAGTTCAAGGTTGAGCTTAAAAGGGGGGGCGAGATTTTAAGGGCTATTTACACGGAAGATGGGATCAAACCCGGCAGCGTGATCGAGCTTGATATTGCGGGTGTCCAGGGCAAAATTGATGAAGTCACCATTGTTTTTGAAGGACATGCGGCAGGAACAAATCAGCAAGGGCATTTCACAATTGAAGAGTGGACTTTAACTTCCGCGGCGCCTTCCGGGCAAAGTCTTGGAGGCAGTCCGGCGGTATACAAACCCTATCCGCCCAGTTTCAGAGGAGAGGCAGGGGCATTCGAGGTCGCGGCGGCCAGTCTTGGCCAGTCCGCAGAAGGAATGACGCGCCGGGTTTTCATAAGCCGAATGAGAGACGTGGCAGGTTTTTTTGCCACTGCGGCAATTTTAGGCCCGGCAGGTTGTTTGGCCCAGGAGGCCGTTAGAGGGCCTGTAGCCGGCAATCCTTTACTGGCAAGGCAGTCTTTAAAGGCAGCGAATCAGATTCTCAGCCGCAGCGTTGTTGCCTTAAGGACTCCGAATGGGCTTCCTTATAATCAGACCCGCGGCGCTTACAATCCCGGCAGCGGATGGCTTAAATCTTCCTGGCTGCGGAAATTGTCATGGCCGCCAATCAGGACGTTTATCCCGGAGAAAAGGATTTTCAACCGCAGCAGGTGACGGCGCGCGTAAAAACCGTTCTGGATTTTTATGAAAAGCTTCTTAGCCAGTACGGGCTCCGTTTTAGAGGCAAACCGACTGGAATTTTGCCGGAGTTTTTGAGCTATCGGGGTGGGCAGGCTGTGGCAGAATCCCATAATATACCGGGCACTGACCAGCAGGGAATTGTCTATGCCGCTTATGACATGGCCATGACCGTTGAATGGCTGATGCGCATTGCCGAGATTTTCAAGGGGGGCGTGATTGCGGGATTGAAGGATGAAAACATTTCCAGCCAGGCCCGGCGTATTCTCGACCAAACGAATCTTAGTCTTTTTGTGGATAACCAGGGGGGATTGCATTCCCAGATATTTCTAAAGCAAAACGGTGAACTTGTTTTCGGTCAGGGAGTGATTGATAACAAGCATACAGAAGCCAAGATGTTTCTGCCGCTGATTTATGCGGGTTATTTGGGAACACCGGAAAACGGGTTGGAGGCCAGGATACAGCAGGGCAAAAAGGTGTGGGAAAAGTTGTTTTTTGAATGGGATACGCGGCGCATTGGCGAGCGTTCCTATACCATTGCTCGGGGTGACGGTGGATTAAGCGCTTTTACCGAATATTACGGCAACCTTGCCTTCGATGAAGCAGGGCTCGCGCCGCAGACCGAAGGCGTTAGCCATAAAAATTATCTGGAAGCTGCGATTGCCCTCGGTCAGGAGAAGGGGCACAAGCTTTTTGTCAGCGCGCCGGGGACTGGAAAAAATCCCGATGAATACGCCCAATTCGGTATTAACAATCCCTCCGTGCTTGTGCCGGTAGGTCCTTTTCTGGCTTTGACTACGGGAGCGGATGCGGCCGTGACCAATGTGGAAACTCTGATCGGCCTGATAAGAACTGGAAAGGTTTATGATGCGACATGGGGCTGGCCGGATGCTCTGGATCCTGTGACAGGCCAGGCCTTTAATGGAAAACGAATTTTTCAGAATCAGGTGTTGCAGCTTTTGGGGTTGAATTATCCCCTGCTGCGCGCAGCAGAAGCGCGAATGCCATGGCATTCGGCTGTGGCCAACGCGCTACGTGATTTGGACAAAGCCTATGCCCCGGCGGCGCGGACTGAACAGGAGCCCACAGAAGCCAAGACCCTGGATTTGACAGGAGAATTCCATGCTGCGGGCGCATTCACCCAAATTGGTGATTATCCGGGCAACAGCGGCTCGATAAAAAACAGGAGCGTTATCGATATCGAATACGCACTGGGCGGTGGCAATAATTACAGCGGCTTCTGGGGCAAATTGGATGTGGACGCCACAGGATACCGGACCGTACGCCTGCGTTTGGGCAAAGACGGCGTTTTGCCCGATAAATTCAAACTTGAGTTGAAACAGGGCGGCCGCATTTTGAAAGTCATTTACACGGAAGACGGCATAAAGCCGGGCAGCGTGATCGAGCTTGATATTGCGGGTGTCAAGGGCAAAATTAATGAAGTCACGATTGTTTTTGAGAAACATGCGGCCGGCAAAAATCAAAAGGGCTATTTCACGATTGAAGAGATGAGCCTGACCACTGCGGCGCCTTCGGCCAAAAGTTTGGGGGGCAGTCCGGCGGAATACCAACCTTATCCACCCAGTTTCAGAACATTGGCGGACGCAACTCCATCGGCGCGGCCGGCAGAAGTCTCTCCTTTGCCGGGTGTTATTTATGAACCGCATGAACCCGAATTCGTTTATCGGGGGCTCGAACAAGGGTTTGCCATCCAAGGTTCAAGTTTGGGGATTGACCCGGCAACTCTTTTGATTGCGGGCGGCGCTTTGGCGGCGACCGGAGTTGCTATAGCGCTTCCGCGACTTGTGCGTAACTTTAGAGCTAATCGAGAATTCAACCAGGCGTGGGAAGCGGCAAGTGATGTTTTAGTGGTGCATACCTATGATTGGGCATGGTGGACGGGCCCTGAAGAAATTCCCGGGGAGTATTTTGCTTCAAGGGCTTTAGCCAAACAGTTGTATTTCCGCCTTAAAAATGCGGGCAAGGGAGTTGACGAATTCGCCCAAATTCTCGCAGCCATTCCTCTGGATTTAACGTCAGGCTGGCATGAGGTTAATGAGGAAAATCTTGGCGGCAAGCCTGTTTATAACCCAAACGCTCTTGTGGCAGCTTATCCGGGTCATCAGACATTAGCAAATCTGCTTCATCAAGTAAACGCTGATGCCGCAACCTATCCTAAACAAGCAGATGGAGACGCCGAGCTTGCGGCAGTGGAAAAATATGCCGCCCCTCTTTCTCAAAACATACCTGCCGAGACTTTACTTGAACAGGCCAGAGTTGCTTTGGGCGATGCGGATGGGCAAAGTAAGTATATCCCAGGGGTCTCTACGGAGATTATCCGTAAAGTGGTGAAAATGGTTAATAAACAATCAACGCTTGATCCGGGCGAATTAAAAACCTTTCTTCTTATGGCACATCTTGGCCAATTCCGAGGCGGGGGTGTGGTTTTTGACGAAGATAGCATGCTCGCGGCACCTGCTGCTGCAATTGCAATGTATCCTGGACAGCCCACAGGCGCGAGTTTGGGGAGCATGTCCGGGTTGGCTGAACCTAGAAAGGTTCAAATTTTGGATGTAGCCGAATACGAACGGCTTATGAATTATCTTGTCCGCCGAACCAAGGGAATTCGTGCCGTTCTGTTTGACTTGGATGGGACAGCGACAGTTTCGAATAATGCACAAGGTACTGTAAAAGAAAAATACCGGATTTCGCATGAATCAAATATTGCCAAGCTTGCGCAATTAGCGGCGGAAGAAGTTATTATGGCTCCGTCAACTTCTCGAAGGGCGGCCAGAGCAATTACCTTTACCCGCGAAATTGTTGCGCATGAGAATTATGAGAAGCATATTGAACCTCAAGCAGGTAGTTCTTATGTGGAAGTTTATTATGGTAACGGCACGGGAGCAAACGATACTGGTTTGGGACGTGATATTGACGATTATGCTCTTGTGATTCCACAACAGGAAAGAGCGTTTGTTTTGCAACAACTTGTTCAAGGAAATGTTATACCTGCTGTCGATTCTCCGCTTGTGGAAGATTTGGGTTCTAAAATCAATCTTCGCGTACCTCCTGACATGGGAAGAGATCTCTTTGTTGCGAACGTCACCGCTGTTTTACAAAGGGCCGGACTCCTTCAAGAAGGAGATGTCGCGCCGGCTGTTGAGCCACCTTTTATGGCTGTGAAGTATCTCTCCGGTGGCAATAGAGAAACCGTTATTATTCCCGCAGCTGGGGATAAAGCAAGAGACAGGGATTACTTTTTAAATCGTCATAACCTTGCCCTCGATGAGGTGCTTGTGATTATTAACGAGCCCCAGCCCACTCGTAGCGATCACGCCCTGGCACTTACAGGCGGCATCACGGTGGGTGAGGATATTGAGAACCTTCCTGACGGAGTGTTCAGCACAAAAAAGGCGATTGGTGTTACAGGCCCTGAAGCCTTTGGCTGGATTCTCGACACAGCTTCCGAACACAATGCTTTTAATCGAATCGTTGCTTTTACACCGCAAGCCCAACAGCCCAATGCCGCGAGTTTACCCCCTACGGTACCTCCTCCGGGGGCTGCTTCGCTGGGGAAGGCGGAGGCGCCTGGCAAAGTTGAGGGTGTTTTGCGGGGACTGGGCTTGGCGGGGTTTGCCGGGTTTGGGAAGCCGCGCCCGCGTCGCGCGAGACCAACTGGCCGCAGACTTGGTATGGAAAGTCTGGAAGACCGTGTCCTGTTGATCGGCAGCGAAATTATACCTTATGATTTGGTTCAACCTGTGGCGGTTCAGTATGGATCTCCTATTGCTGGTCAGGACCTAAAAGGAGCTGAAGGAGAAGGCCGGAGTGTGACTACCGGAACCATAACGCCTTCTGCTGATTTGACGCGCGCGGATGTGAATGCTCTTCCGAGTGACCGCATAATTCTTGGGTCGTCCAAAAATGCTCCGGAAGTAACTCTGGTTTCTATTGACAGCGGATTGCCGCCCCACACTCCGGGTACGAGTTTAGCCGGAGGGGATTCGTTTCTTGTGGGTATTGATCGTAAACCTACCGGATTTGATGGTGGCGGCGTTCAAAATAAGCGGCCGGTTACTATGGATGAACTTCCTGACTCTTTAAATGTAGGCCTTGAGCTTGTGTGGGGAAATCCCGGCAAAGTGGAATTGGAAGTAGCCGATCGTCAGGGCGATACCCTGAAATTAACCTCCACGCAGACGCCCGCGGCAGGTCGAGCTTTATTTTACCCGATCACCAAGACAGCCATGCAGGCTGCGCATGTTGATGATGTGGGGAGAGTTCTGGTTTTGTCTTCCGATGTTACCGGCGATACCGGTGCCAAGACAGCGGTTTTCAGGCTTTATCTCCGGCCCGAGGGGCTTGAGGTTTTGGATCCTTCACCGGTTCTTCACAGCACGGATGTTACGGATTTTAGACCGAGCGGACAGCTTGTATCTCTTGGTGATGCGAGTGATAGCGTCGTGACTTATAGCCAACAGAGCGGCATTGTGACGGTGACTGGAAATACTGAACCTCAAGGCAAGCTTCTTGATTTTTTTGGCGGAGGCGCTTCGGCTCTTCGTCCCGTGGTTTCTTCTGTGACCTCAAATCTTGTGATTGACGTGTTCGCAACAGCCGGCTCTACGATCAATGTGGAAGCTAACGGCTGGGTGCCGACAGGGCAGCCTAATCAATACGAAGAGCATACAGCTTATTTTCAGGTTCAGCAGATGCCGCCCAATTTTATCACATATTCGCTTTCCGGTGCAACTTTGCAGCGTGCCGGGCTTACGGCTAGTCAGGTTTCCAATGTGCTTGTTGTCGGGACCAAACAAAATGGCGTGACGCAAGGCGTGATTCAGGTTCGGTTGAAGCCCGTTGCTGATTTGAGCGGGCCTTTGACCCTAGAGATCACACCCCGGCGCGACAGCATTATTGTTAAAGACGAGGCCGGACGGGTGGCTTACACCAAGACTTATCCGGGCACCGTGGATCAGGCCCGTATTGTGGATGGCATTCTTGTGGTTGATATCAACAACGGCAAAATAGAGGTTACGCGTCTTGAAAAGCCCGACTACACCATGTCATTTGACGGGGTGGGGTTGGAACGTTTTCAAGTCAACGAAACCGAGGTGAGGCTTTCGGCGCTCAAAGATCAGCGCAATTCAGTGACTTACGTTCTGGATAAAAACACGCTGGCCACGGTCAGCACGCAAACAGAAGCTTTTACCGAAACAGCGGCTGCGAGCAATGATTTGACCCAAATCAGCTCGTTGCCTTACGCCAGAGATTCGTACAGAATTCTCCAGGAGTTTCAGGCCGGGCCCTATGAAACAAATGTGACCGGTACTGAAAATTCCATTGTGGTCAATGCCGCAGGGCAGGATCAGGGCGGTGGCACGAGTTTTGATAATTTTCAGACCAAAGAGATTGAAACTGCCGATCTTTCCGGCCGCGAAAGCATCACGGTTGCCATTGTTGGAAATCGCACGGAAGCAAGGTTTGAACTGGTTTCTGTGGATGACAAGGGCCATGAAACCAAGTGGTCTACAATAATCACCGGTCTTAAACCCGGGCAGTTTCAAACCAAGACAGTTCCTTTGGCGGAATTTGTGGCTCAGGGCGTGGATTTGACGCGCTTGCGCCTGAATCCTGTTATCAATATCATCCAGGGGAAAGCGCAATTTGTGATTGTGGTTAATCCTTCGGCGGTTATTCAGCTGAACGCGCAGTCGTCGGATGGAAAATATGTCGCGGTTGCGACGTATGACCGTATTTATATTCTTCCGCTTGATCCGCAGGCCGGGAAAATTCAGACAATATCCATGAAACAAATGTTTCCGAATTTGCATCCCAGTCAGGCGGTGCCCACGAGTATCCGTTATCTTGAAACAGGCGACGGCAAAATAGATAAGATCATTGAAGTGACGGCCCGCAACGGCGAAAAAAGCTATATGGTTCACGCTTTGCACAGCGGATTTGATTACGTTTACAACAGGCAGGGTGTGTTTTCCCCTAATGAGCAAAAAATGCTGACCTATACCGGAACCGGCTCAAGCCGTGACGCCTATCTAACCATTCATGACGCTCAAACCGGAGTGGAAAAGGTATTGACCGTGAATGCGCTTGAGACGCCTAGCCCGTTGAGCGCGCTTGATTCCCCTTCGGCCGAAAAACGCACAGTCGTCAGTAATGCCTATTCCGTGACCAGCGCGTTAGCCGTGAATCCCGCGACCGGGGCCGTTAGGAACCGCTTGATTGTTGCGTCGCTCACCGGAACACCAGCCAAGAAAGGGGAAATCGATATTCCCATCCCTTCGGCCAACGACGTGCTGGATTATCAGTTCGAGTCGGGCAAAGTGGTGAATGACGGCAAATTCGAAATCACGCTCAAAAACGGAAAAGTCTATGAAGTGGATGTGTATGCTATGACCGCAATTGAAACCGCAACGCGCAAAACCAGCCCGGACGGCCGTTACAGAGCGGTTCTGGAAAATGGGAATTTAACCGTTGGTCGCATAGACACAACTGACCCGCGTTACACCCAGACTTTCCCGGTTGGAGCGGGTTTTAAGAAAATGCATTTTTCTGGAGATTCGTTATTTTATGTGGTCGAAGATCAGGGTGTCACGAAAATATTCTCAATTTATCTGAACAATATCGGAACAGTGACGCCGTATTCTCCGAGCTCTATTACGCTGCCGGCCGGAATCGCTCCTGCGAATGCGGGTTTTATCACCTTTGACAGAGCCGATAATTCCGCGGTGGTTTTTGATGCGGACGGTTTGCGGCACAGGGTCAATCTTAATTACGAATCGCAACTTGTGGTGACAGGAAAAGAAAAAACCAGCCCGGACGGAAAACACCGCGTGGTTCAGGATAAGGAGAACCAGGCTATTTTTTATGTGATTAATCAGGAAACGAGGAATACTGGTTCGGGAAAAGCGGATGTCACGCGATTTGAAATCAAAGCAACGTTTGCGTATTATATCGGCCTTGATTGGCTTGAGGTAAGCAATGACGGGTTTGAGGTCAGGATCAACGGTTCCCGTACGGTTATTCCGTTCAGTCAGGCCGAAGACAACAGATACAGCCGCAGAGATTTTCAGCAAATAGGAATCAATGATTATACGGCGCTTCCCGAGGTTCAGGTGGAGCTTTCCACGCTAAGAACCGATACGAACCTGGAACGGTTACTTCAGGGAACCGGCATTGATCCGGCATCCTTGAATCTTCCCAAGGTGGGAGATACTACGCCGAACGGTTCTGTCCTGAACTCCGCGCAGTATTTTCTGGCGCGTTCTTTTGACGGCGATAGTTACGCCGTGGGATTTTCGGGTCAATACAATACTTACAGTGTCAGAACCACAACGCTGTCGAATGGTTCAACCTACACTTATTCGCAACTTACCAGCATTAGTCCTAGTGGCAGAATCGTTTACGCCAGACCCGCTCAGGAACCGCTTTCCATAGATACGGGGTCTTCTTATGCGGGCTTTGGCTTTGGCGCTGACGGCGCACTGTATGTATTAAAACATTATGGTTCTTCCGGGCAGGTGGACTCTTACGATTCCTTTGGCAGCCGCTTGAGGGTTTTCTCAGGAGTGTCATTCCGTCTGCCTGTTGCGGATGCGAATTATCTATTTGGCACCGCCAATTACGGTTTTGAAGGTATCAAGGCAGAGAATGCCGATTTTGTCGTCGCGGCGTCCAATTCCAACGCGGTTTATATTGCGGCCAAACGTCCTGAACTTGGAACAGTCCGGCTCCAGGATTATTACCGCGATTCCTTTCAGGAGGATACCCAGAATAAACAGGATAATTACGACCTTGCCGTTGTTGCGGCGAGACAGGTGAACCCGGCCAATAACCGGCTTTTTGAACTCACCTTAAGAAACGGCGAAAAACGTTTCATGAGCATTGAAACAACACAAACGCCTTCGGGTCCGCGTATTGACGTGAGCATCCGGAAGGGGATTCTGTCACAAGACGGCTCTAAGCTGGTCACGTTAAGCGCGCCGGATTTTGACGCCGCCTCGAAGGTGTACATCACGGATACGGCCACAAACCAGGTGACGGAGATTGCCGTTTCCGAAAGGTTTGTGAAAATGGAAAATGTGAGCACGGTAGAAGTTTTGCTCACGGCCAAGAATGGGCGGGAATTTATTCTTGATTTGGAAACGAACACGGTCATTTCGCAAACTTCCCCCTTTGATGTGAACGGAACCGGCACCCCGACGCCTCTCGGGGCTTTGAGAATTATTAACCTTCTCAATCAGTATGGATCGATTGATAAGAATCATCCGGCTTACCGATACATTTTTGATGTGAACCGTGACGGTCACATCAGTCCTCTTGATGTACTGATGATTATTAATGAACTGAACCGCCGCAGCATGGCTGAGGCCGAAGGAGAACCGGTTTCTGTCGCTGTCGTGGAACATCCGGTTGAAGGAAGAGTGGTTGCTATTCAGTTTTCTTCAGGCCAGCGGGAAATATTTGACACAAAAACGCTTCTATTCAAAAGAGTCGAACAGTCCCGGCAGGGTGAGGGCGAATCTGTACCGTACACTGAGACGAGACCCGTTATCAGTGCGATACCGGCAAGCACAACCGGCAATCTGACAATACGCTGGGGAGCCGTTGAATCCCCGACAAGGTATCGTGTGCAGGTATCAACCAGTCCGACTTTCGCGCAAAACACTATTGTTCATGAGGGGTTTCCGGGCGAGAATCTGGAGCCTGTTCGATTAACGGCTACCGCGCGTTACTATGTTCGCGTTCAGGGTTATCGGGGCCCCAATTTCGAAGAAGCGATAAAAACCCAGATGTCTAATCCCGTTTCCTTTGTTGCGGACCTTATCGGTTTTGAACAGGCCAAGCCTGTTGTACAGTCTATTCCTGACTCCATGGCAACCGATGTGACTCTGCGCTGGGAACCCATCCAAGGAGCAACAGGGTATCGCGTGCAAGTTTCAACGAGTCCTTTTTTTATCCAGGGGACTATCGTTCGGGAAGGATTTCCTTCCGGGACTCAGGAGTCTGTGACGCTCGAGCTTCGTGCGCAACGCTATTACGTTCGTGTGCAAGGGTATCTCGGAGCGAGTTTTGAACAAGGCCTGCTCACCGCGGTATCTGACACTGTTTCATTCATGGTTGATCTTACGCCCTTTTTGCAGGCTGTTCCTGCCATCGAATCCATTCCGACCAGCACAACCGGTGATGCGGTGATTTCGTGGGCGGCTGTTCCCAAAGCAACAGGTTACCGTGTTCAGGTGTCGACCAGTCCTGCTTTTACGCAGGGAACTATTGTGCACGAAGGATTTCCCGGCGTGAATCAGGAGCCGGTGACGTTCACCGCTACGGGCAGGTATTATGTGCGCGTTCAGGGTTACAAAGGTGCTAATTTCCAGCAGGGAATCAAAACGAAGTCAGCCTCTTCCCCCTCTTTTATTGTGGACCTGATCGGGATTACCCAGGCCAAACCTTTTGTTTATCCAATCCCGCTTAATTTATCGGGTAAAGTGTCGATTCATTGGAATCTTATTCCGGGGGCAACCGGCTACCGTGTTCAGGTGGCAACCAGCCCGAGCTTTACGGCTGACGCAATTGTGTTGGATACTACGACTAATAAGCAGAACAATCTTTTTCTAGGCGCCGCGCGGCAGTATTATGCGCGAGTCCAAGGGTATTTGGGCCCCGGTTTCGATCAGGGCTTGACAACGCAGGTTTCGGACACGATTCCCTTCACGATTGACCTTGCATGGCTTGAAAAGTCCAAACCAAGCATGCAGCCGGTTATCAAAACCACCACATCTGATGTGACCCTTCGCTGGCAGGAGATGCCGGATGTGTCGGGGTATCGTGTAGAGCTTTCCACCGACCCCGCGTTTTCTACCGGAATACTTTTTAGAAAAGATGTGTCCGGGAATGAGACCGCCATCACGCTGCCCAATTATACCGGCGTTTACTATGTGCGTGTGCAGGGCTATATAGGGCCTAGCTTTGAGACAGGGACGAAATCGCAGTTTTCAGACCCTACTAGGATTCTTGCTGATTTTATCGGATTCCAGCAAATGATTCCGCATGTTTTTCCGATTCAGAACAGCACCAACGGACAGGTGAACATTGGTTGGGAGGCTGTTCCGGCTGCCACCGGTTATCGCGTCCAAGTTTTGAGCGAGGGAATGACGCTTGTTCATGAAGAAATAGTTACCAAACCCGGCGTGTCATTGACGCTTATACGAAGCGGAAGGGCGGAATATACGGTTCGTGTGACCGCTTTTATTGGTCCGGATGCGGCAAACGGAATGGTAACAAAGACAGCGATAACAGCGCCTTTTACCGTTGATCTCACAGCCTTTCAAAATTCCGCGCCTGTTATCCAGCCCATTGCCGCCGGCAAAACGGGTGATGTTGAGATTCAGTGGTCGACTGTTGCTAATGCGACCGGATACCGGCTTGAAGTTTCCACAACGCCTGATTTCGCGGCCGGAACCATTGTTTATACCGGCAATTCACAGGAAACAAGGCAGGTTGCGCATATTCCGGACACGGGTGTGGTGAAATATTATGCCCGCGTTCAAGGATATCTGGATTCCGGTGCCGGACAGGTGGTGGCGACAAATACATCGCAGCCCGCAACCTTTACCCGGTTGAACTTCGATAATATGGAGATCCCCCCGGGGTCTGGAGATAAAGTTGTGAAAGCGGAGAACGTGAGCACGGTAGAAGTTTTGCTCACGACATTAAGCGGGGAAGAATTTATTTTTGATTTGGAAACGAATGAAATGATTTCGCAAGCCTCGCCTTTTGATGTGAACGGAACTGGTACCCCGACGC
>ASOC01000053.1 GCA_000405945.1 Candidatus Omnitrophus fodinae SCGC AAA011-A17 | reverse complement strand
GCGTTCGCTGTTACAGCGGAGCCTTTGGCTGAGGGTGGCGCCTACATCAAATAAGGGCAAAGAAAGGTTTGCGCCCGGAGCTGAGGGGCGAGTGCAATATCGGGTGCGTATCACCAATCTTGGTGAAAATCAGCCCGGCGCGCACCGGGAATTCAATGGCGGTAAAGAATACAAAATCAATGAGGCTAATCTGCAATTGGAAGAAGTGCAAGCGGCTCAGCCGGTTAATCCGGTGAATGAGCCAGCTCAGCCTGCGGATGAACAGGTTCAGCCTGTGGAACTTCGGCCATCAGATCCGAGAATGAGCGGAATGGAGCAGCCGATTCTTTTTGAAGAAGGTAAGGATTATGAATTGGGAACGGATGAGGAGTTGGATGCTGTTAAGGCGCAGTATGACGGCCGGACCATCCAAATTGAAGTAGCCGGCGCAACGGTTTTTTTGGAAAAAGAGAACAATGAATGGGTCATGAAATGGGTCGAAGTCGAGGAAGCGACGGGTCGGTCGGTTGAACGACGAGTATCTCTGCCGGTAACGATTGACAGTGAGCCGGAAAGAACGTTTGTTGTGGGTCGAGGGTTTGGTAATGTCGACCTAAAAAATCACGCACGAGCACGCTTCATTTCAAGACAACACCTAGTTATTTCGATAGGCAGAAATGAATCTGGAGACACTGTTCACATTGCGGATGTGGCGTCAAAAAATGGCACCACGGTGCGGAGTTTGTCGCGGTTTGCCATGGATGCTTCTATTGATATGAGTATGCGGGAGAGTAGCTGGAATGCGGATGGCAGCCGGTATGAAAAAAGTATGTTTAGTTTTATCGGAGTGTCGCCGCTTGCGGTGAAATGGAATGGGTATTTTCCGAACGGATTGGAGGGCGTTCCGCAGGGTTCGGTTCGCGAACTTTTGGAGGCTATCCAGGAAGTTGAAGCTGAAGAGGATTTGCATCTCAAACCAGGTTCAATTGTCGTCTACGGAGGAGCGTTGCGTAATCTTTTGCGGCCGGAATCCGTTAGAAAAAACAAACTCACGGGTGATATTGACATTCTTATCCGGACGCCGGAAGGAGTGGATGAACAGGCGGGCTATTCTCAAGTCAAGAAAATCCGTAAGCGTTTGAAGGAGGTTGTGGAAAGACGGATTGCTGAAGGAAAGTTTTCAAAGGACCTATTTGTGGATTATTTGGGGACATTCACTCCGGACGGGACCGTGATTCCGAAGCCCGGCCTGGAGCAATTTTTGGGAAGAATTCAGGAATCTTTCAATACCATGATGATGCGTTCGGATGGAAAAATTTTGGACCTTCATGGCGGACAGAAAGATCTGGATAATGGCGTTGTGCGGTATGTGGGAGAGTCTCGTGAGGATATCAGGCTGGCGGCGAATCATATGACGGTCATGCGCACCGTGAGATTCAAGAACGAATATTACCGGCTGGGGCCAAAGGGCGAAAAGATTCCTTTTGAATACGAGCGCGAGACCGAGGATATCGTGAATAACTTTTTTAAAAATCAGGATTTTCCGGAAAGGAAAAAATTCAATGACTGGCTTGCGGATGCGAAGAAAACCCAGGAATATCGCAGGCTGGCAATGACGGATAAAAAAGAGGCCTTAAAATTTGCCCATAGCTGGCTTCGTAATCTTTATGAACCCTCCGCCGGCGGGGTCCGTGATAAAGCGTACTTTTCTTTTGGTGCGGCGTATGTGGAAAATTTTTACTATGCAATTTTTCAGCGAACCGGACTTAATCTCGAGAAGACTCTGAAGATGAATGATGCCGCATTTGAAAAGGAGCTTCAAGGCAAATTTGAAGGCCAAAATGCGTTTCGGCTTGATGACGCATTGCGCGCGTTTGAAGAGTACATGAGCCCTCTGAGTGGTAAGGTGTCTGGCCGGTTTCCTCCTGGCACGCAAGTGCCGGTTGACTTGGATGAAGGCAAGATTATTAATGCAAAGGAGGACCCCTATGCCATTGGGTATAACCTACGCGATATCATGGCCAAGGCTGATAATCCTGAGGCTGCGGCAGCTGAGATAGTAGCTATAGGGCTTAATGAATTTTTGAGCGCCGCGGGCATTGATCTTGATGCGGTTTTACGGGACAGGCAGCTCCGGCAAGGCGGAGAAGTCTTGCAAGCGGACATGGCAGGGCAGCAATACGGTCAGCCGCGGCAAACTAGTGTTGCATATCAAGATGAACTTATGCTTGCGGGTGTTAAACTGGATATCCGGATACTGGGAAACAGATTAACAATCCAGGCCACAATCCCAGACAATGGAGTGATGGGGCCTCCGCAAACAATATTTGATCACGAAGTGAAAACTGAATTTACAGTCAAGATTGGCAGCGATGCCAGAGCCATCAATCCGCGCGAAATCGCCGGCCGAAATATCAAAGAACCTCATGTTTCTCGTAATCATTTAGCCATTCGGAATTATGGAAACGGAATTTGGAAGTTCATGGATTTAAACTCCACAAATGGAGTTTTCTATGGGGGGAATCCAGTTGGAACGGGTTGGAATGCCTTCAACCTGGTGCCACAAGATAATTCGGGTTCATTGGTTGCCGTAGCGAAGCAGCTGGCACTCGACGCCGGGTTTTTGCTCCGCGAGGTCCCGAAGGGCACGGATTATTTATCCGTGGAGAGTGAATTCGTAGATCGTCTGGAACGTGCGTTTCAAAATGCGCGTGATTCGCATCGGTTTGATAACAATGAAGATGCCCAAATCTTGTTTACATTGGGAGAACTCATTCTTAAAGTCGTTGGAGAAGCCAGGGCCGGCAATTTTAAAATAGATTCATTGACAGCCTTGCGAAAGCAAATTAATCGAATGAAGGATCGCCTGGTGAAAGAAACCACGATTGGAACTGATATTCTGGAGAAGTGGGAATCTGTACTGCAGGCTTATGCCGCAAAGGCGAGACAGGCTAAGTTCAGAGAGCCCGGAAAGAATGTAAGGGACTTGAAGCTGGAAGAATCGAGTGTTTCCGGCGCATCGATGGGCACCGCAAACCTGACGCCAGAAACACCGGTATTAGAACTAGGGAAAGTTGCGCTCCCGACGCCTTCCAGACGCCCTCGAGTCAATCCTGAAAAAGCCAGGCTTTGGATAGAAAATGAAAAGGACCCGCGCATTAGGGCGATTAAAGAGAAGATTTTAAATCGTATTCAGCATGTGACATTTGAAGAATTCGAACGCGAACTCTCCGCAACCATTGAGTCCTTGAATACTGCCATAGGATCTGTGGCCCATGCCTTTTTGTGGGATTATAAACCGCACTCATCGAAAAGATGGGTTTATGAAATGGCTAAAAGTTCTTTGGCTAAAGTCCCAGAGGTCGCCACCTATTTTAGTCCTGCCAAAGAAAAAGAACTAAACACGATTGGAAAAATTGTTGATCAAGGTATCGATACATTTGTCATTCTGGATGATTCAAGCTATAGCGGTGAGCAGATCGTCAATAAAGCGATCAATCCGGTTTTGAAATATTACCGTGAGCGGGCCAGCGCGGATCCAAGCTTCAATAGAAAACCTTCGTTCATTGTTGCGGCACCGTTCATGGCGTCAAAAGCAGTTGAAGTCTTAAAGCAAAAAGCAGGCGAAGATGTGGATATTGAAATTATCCAAAGACAACAGATGCCCACATTATCCGAGTTATTAAGTGAGGATGATAAACGAGCTCTCCAGGCGCGTGAAGGCAAACTGAACGCGGAGGACGAACAACAGACATACCTGGGCGCGACGGTTACTTTTTTCGATCACCGTATTGCTGACGGTCATTCTTTTTCTGATGAAGTGAGGCTCGTAATGGATTCTGATTATGATAAACCGTATGGGTTAAAAGGCACAGCTTATTATGAACAGGAAGGCTTGGAATTTGACAGTTATTTTAGGAATGTGAACGCCGGAGGCGTTACTGATAGTGCCGGGTTGACAGTTATCACCGGTTCATCGATGGGCACTGCGAACCTGTCCCCCGGAGAACCGGTACTCGACCTCGGCATTCATACGCCCGCGGACGTGACGGCTGATCCAATTGACACTGACGCCTTTTACCGAAGGCAGTTGGCGATTGTAGAGCAAGGGGTTGCCGCTGCCGATAAAACGATGAATATCGACAACACTAGGTTCCTTTACATTGAAACTGTCATTAACCGCAATTCATATGACACCGCGGAGTATGTCAAATTAACTCCGCCGGAAGTCGAATGGTTGATGGCAAGAAAAGAATTATTCGCATACCGGGTAACGTTTCTCGATGGCAAAAGTCGGGATATGCTTTTTGCGCCGGGGTTGGCAGATAAGCCACAGTTCTATGTGCTTTTAAGAATGTTGAATGAAGGTGTCGATATCACAACGCAATGGAAATTATTATTCGCCCGGCAAGCGCGCGAGGCGAATAGGGACGATGTGTTGGCTGCGCTCGCCCAAAAATCTTCATCCGGGCTTGCTGAAAAGATTGAAGAGTTAAAACAACGCGTATCCATACCATCAGTTTCCGGCGCGGCGCTTGGGAAGGAAGCCACCACAGCAGACGATTTCGACCCGGACCGCTTTGTGCAGGAGCGCCAGCAGAAGGAACAGGAAAAAAAGAGTAAATTGAGGGCAAGTAAGGTCCGAGATGCGGTGTCGCGGCTTTTTGGGAAATTTTTCAAGGATCATTCTGCTAACGAAACCAACCTTAAAGATTTTAAAGATTTGGTGAAAGGGGCGCGCGAATTGCAACCGAATGGCCGAGCGCACATTGAACGGAACGATACTTCTGAAATGAAGGCGTTGGTAGACCGGATGACGATTTACCCATCAACTTCCATGGTTTCCGGGACCCAGTATGTCATTCTGGCATATGAAAAGGAGGATATTGGTGAACTTCTGCCTGGCCAGGCCGCTGCCGCCGCCCTGCAGGGTTCCAATGCCGTTGTCATGCGCGCCTCACGTTTTAGTAAAGTCAAGGCTATTTTGCCCAAGGCCTTTAATCTGATTGGAGAGGGAAATTTTGAAAATGCGCTGGCCAATCCCGAGCAGGAACTGGGCGAGGAACAGCGCAAAACCCTTCGCACTTTTTTGGAGAAGCTTGAACATGAAAAGAGTCACCTCGATTTTGAGGCCGGCTCGACCTATGACCGGACCAAGGGACACAATGTCCACAGTTGGGTGAGCGATGCATGGGCTTCTGTTATGGGACAGGTTATGAGCCAATATCGGAATATTAATTTGGATTCTGCCGCGCGCCAAACACTGAGCGAGGAAATTGGCCGCAAGTTCGACTATGACCTTTTTGATTATTTCGCGGGCTACGGCCCTTATAGGGACGCCTATGGCGTACTAAGCAGTCAGGAAGAAATGGACCTGAAGGCTCTCGGTTTTGCGTTAACGGAAATAGCTATCCATGCCGTCAACGCGGAGGGTACCAACCGGAAGGAGGTTTGGAATAACCTGCTTACCGTGATGCATAAAAATTCTGATATTGCTTCGTCGAGGCAAGCCCTTGAAGACATATTGGGGCGCAAGTCAATTATGACCGCGGACCTTGAGGCGCATCAGGGGCAAGACTTGCTGATCGTAGTTTTGGAAGATATGGAGGAATCGGGCGACTTCTCGGGTAGTCGAAGACGTGAGGATGTCCTGCTAAATGCGGAATCCCGTCAACTGGAAGCTATTTCCAAGAGTCTCCAAGAAAGATTGGCTCAGAAAGAGAATGTCACGGAAGGAATGCGGATCGCCGTACAAATACAGGTGGACGCACTTGAGCAGGCTGCGAAAGCTGAGATTGGAAGTCCGGAACGCCATGCTGCCGAGAATCAAATCCAGGAACGGCTGAATGCTGAACGTTCAAAGTATTTGGCAGTGGATGAAGCGATAACGGATCGTCTGGCAGCCGCTGGGTTTAAAGCGGAAGTGCCGGCGCAAGTTGAGGCTCCGGCTGAAGTGGCTCCGCCAGCCGTGGAAGAGGCGGTGCCCGTCGTCGCGAAAAGTGAGCTCAGGGAACCCACCGAGGCAGCTGTCGGGGAGTTTTTTAGCAGTCTACTTGATATGGAAGCTAGAAGCCAAGAAAAGCAGAACCCGTCGCCTATCAGTAGCTTACGGCAAAGAAATTCGATAAAGATCGGAAAGTTCACCATAAAGCCTGAGTTTAACATAGGCGGCACGTGGTTTGCGATGACGCTGACGCATGAAGATTATCCTGCCTGGCAACATCTCTACTTGAATAAGGATGCAAATGACCTAGCCAAAGGGGCAGCTAATCTGACCGCCGCGGCGCTGGGGGCGGATTTTGCGACGGAACAACGTCAAATATTGCGGAAAAAAGGTTTCAACGCTGTCAGTGGAATTCCGACCGCGCAGGTATATTGGAATTGGCCAAGTGTGGTTAATGCGGCTGTGGCGGAAAGATTTAAGGATGTTGGAGAAGTCCGCCTCAGAGAGTTGGAAGGCTATTTTCAAGAAGGCGGGTATATCGTTAAATTTCCCGGAGGTTTATTCAAAAAGGCATCCTACACGCTGGAAGGCGAACCGGTTTCAAAGGGAGAATATGAGTTTTATGAATTTTGGAAAACCCTTCATAGTTTACAAACCATAACAGGATTATCTGCCCGCGCAGGAAAAAGAGAGAAAAATATCCCTTGGGGATCTTCGCGGATTTTTAAGGCCGTTTGGTGCGAGCATTGAAATGCGGCAAGGATTGGAAGAAATACCCGGAGCGCTCATTTTTATACAAAGAGCGATCACCGCATTAAAGCCGGAAGTTCGGCAATCGTTTAATAAAAGTATCAGTATAGGGATAACAGAAGCTAGCTATCATGCTGACGCAATGGTTAACATTGGCAAAAAATATCTTTACTCCGCAAGAGCCTTTATGCAGATGTTTCTTCATGAGATTGCCCACCCCGTTGTGCGTCAAATTGCGAATGAGGCCTGGCGGTCTGATGAGAAATTCCGGGAAAGTTATGAAAGAGTTAGATCGCAGCGACTTCTCCCGGCATTTGCGGGTCTGGAAAACGGTGATGAAAGGGTTACTTATGTAACACGTTTAAAAGGTAGCCCTGATAGAGGGGTTAATACGGAATTGATGGCAGAAATGTTTAGTTTGTTGGCCCTTTTCCCGGATGCCATGGATCAATACAGAGAATCTTTCCGTGAGGGCTCCCCGGAACGGGAAAGTCTGGACTATGTTTACGATTTCGTCCGTAATAATTTCTTTGATCCGGCCGCGGAACCGATCGTAAATCTTCAACCCGGCGCAGAACAAACCGCCGCGGCGCTGGGGGCTTTTAGTGAGACTACTTTGAATCTCATTGATCAAAGCGCCGCCCTTGTGGGTTTGTCCGCAGAACAGCGGCAAATGCTGCGCCATATGGTCAGTAGCCCTTACCAGCAACCGCGACAATCGGCGATTAAATCGTTTTCGCATTTTAAACGGGAATATGCCGCACCTATTCTTGACCAAATTATTCAGGAATGTTATGGCCCTGATTTGTTGGCCGCATTTACAGTGGCTTCAGATATGGGGATGTTCCAAAATGCGGATGAGCTGCTGAATCATTGGCGCTTCACTTACGCGAATATGTATGCCTATGCCGGACCCGAAGCTGAATATCCTATCCGTGTCAGCGTCATCGGCCAGTGGATAAAACCCAATTCCAAACTGCCCGGTTGAGTAAAGAATGTCACGCATATTGCCCAACAAATCCGCTTCCGTGCCGGCGGTTTCCGGACTTGTCCCAAGCCTTTCCTCATAATCCTGAAGCCTGCGGTTCAGATCCGAAAAAATGGCCTGCTCAAACGCCGAAAGCGCCGCCGGTACCGCTAAAATACTTGCGCGCAAATTCCCGATTTTTTCAACGCTGGTCAAGTCTTCACGATCCAGAATTTCCTTCAGGCTGTCCAGACGTTCGCTTTTCTTCTCACCCTGAAAAGGCGGTAAAAATTTTGTCAGGATGGTTTCTCCTTTCATGCCCGGACCGGAGTCAGATACCTCCATAGTTCCGAATTCCCCCTCCGTACCGAGTTTAACGTTCACATTCCTATCCGACGGGTTAGGAATCCCTTTCATGGCGTCATACGCATTGGTGATGATTTCCCGAACCGCTTCATGCGGATCAGAAAAATGCTTATCCTTAAAAGATGGCAGAAGCGTATTCACCGTGCTCAACTTGCCGACCGGATCACCTGGCCGGATAGGCGCCTCACCCGCCTTCAACCGGTCGAGCATGGTGTTTAAAAATGTCGAGTCTTCCCTGCCGATGTGATTTCTAAGCGCTGCAATCAGCTTATTGAAAGGCACGGAAACTCCAAGCGAAGCGGCTAGAAACAAGGAATTCGCATCTCTGGTGTATAGCAACTCAGGCGCCACATTATGGGTGAGATACCGTGTGTTAAATGTGCCCGGACGCTCAATGTTAAATATGCCTGTCTTGGCCGCATCATCCGTTAAAAATATCACGTGTCCGATAATTTCTTTAATCCCCATCCGCGAATCATTGAATTTTTTCGTAATAAAGCGATCCGCATATTTGAAATATTCGGAAACTTTCTTTTTTCCCTCCTCAGAATCGACTTCAATTAAAAAATCGACATCCGAATCAAATTTAATATCGCCGGTATTCAGACTCCCATACAACCATACTTGTTTCACTTCGGATAAAAAATTCGCCATATCAGAGGCAATCAAATGCGCAAGCTGTTCTCTATGAATAACATGCGCCCGTTTGTTGAAAGGTTTTGCTTTTAATTGCTCCAAAACGTCATACACGCTTGTACCCAAAATTACCGCGGTTACCTCCAAGGCTTCATTCCAAACCGACTCCAACCTTATATCCGCCGCCAGCCCGGCATCAACATTCTCATTTCCCTCCCCCATCGAAGCGGCCATGAACAAAACGCCGCCGCGCTCCTCTTCCAAACTCGCTAACCTGCCTTTAAGGTTATCGAGTTGTCTTTCCCTATTTCTCTGGTCACCTCGAGTCAAACCCAAAGCCTGTTTATTGAGTTGCCCTTCCAAAGTTAAAATACCCGTCGAGACTTGCGCTAACTGCGCGTTGATTTCGTTCAGTCTTGCCTGGTAAACATCTTCCTGCTTGACGTCTTCATACCCGGCTCCGGTTACCTCGCCGTCATTATCAAAGTTAAAGTACATTTGCCCGGCGGGTTCTACGGGAGCCCATATTCCTCCTTTACGGGCCTGCGGAAAAATCTTCTCGCGTATCCAATTCGCAATGTTCGCACTCATCTTCTTGCCCTGACCGGTACTGCAACTTTGCAAGAAAACCAGACCGCCATCCGCAAGACACGGCCGCACACCCAGTTTGACAAGCTTCTCGTCGTCACTAAAATCCAGAGTTTGTTTTTCGTTAGTCGTACTTTTTCCATACATGATGTGATCGGCCTCCCCGTGTCCGCCGAAGACAATGAGTGCCGCAGGCTGTTGCGGATATTGATTTTCGCCCGCCCAACCCGTTGCTTCTTTCAAATCCGCCGCAATTTCCTCGGCAACATCGGTGCCTTCCTTTACCCTGCCGGCTTCATAATACATAACCCGGTAACCTTTCTCGACAAGGGCTTCCACATTGCGCATTGTCTGGTAAAAAGCCGAATTATGATCCGCCTTGGGAAAAATGACAACTGCCAGACGGCCTTCGCCCAATCTGTTTTCTTCGCGGTTCTTAATCAGTTTTTCGAGAGTAGCGGGACGGAACCGGAAAGGAAATTCAATTCCCAGCTTTTCCGATCGCGCCAGCAAATCAGCCATTTTGTCCCTGAATTCAACGCTCACCGAAGGAAGCAAAACATCGTTAGTGACCAATTTTGATAACCGGTTGCCAATAAACTTCCCAACCTCAACAGTCTGTTCGAGCCTGCCGAATTCATTGGCTGCATACATGCGGAAATTCACATCTTCCTGGGTAAAAGCAAGCAATAATGCTTGTAAAGCGTACGGATCGTCACTGTGAACTTTTAAACGCTCCGCAGCCAACGCCACCATACGCCTTTTAATCCACTTATCCTGCGACGTCATCAACTCCGACAATTTCTGCCAATATTCCGGAGAAATCTCCGGTTGACGGGTAAGAAAATGTTCGAGCGTCATACCCGCATCGAAGCGCACCCCGCTATCCGGATCGTTCAGCATTCCAAAGAGTGTATCAATCGTTCTTTCTTCTATCTTTTTATCGTCGCCTTTGTAATCCCGTAACGCGAGCTTCATTGATCGAGCTGCATTGCCACGAACTTTGGGATTGGGGTCATTCATGGCTTGAAACAATGTTTCAATGATGGCCAAATGCTCTTCCGGCGAAATAATCGCACCATCACCGTCGCGAGCGGATAGCATTACAGCTAGGATCTCGGGCGCTTGACAGCGAACGGCGGGATCTTCGTCTCTCTTAAGAATGCCTAGCAATTCATTGCGAATTCTCTCGAGAATCTTGCGGTCAAAATCTTTTCTGGCCTGTTTCGTAAAGAGGTTTTCGGAAATTCGCCCCACGGCGTAGACGGCACTGCCTCGCACCTTGACGCTGTCGTGCGTCATCGCCATCGCGGTGAGTTCCTCCAGCACTTTTTCCATCAGTTTAATATCCGTCTCCGTCTCGCTCAACGATCCGTATTCCCCGCTCAACTGATCTAATTTTCCGCTCAGGATATCTGCCTCATCGCTTCTTAATTGTTTGAACAACGCACCAACCGCCTCCAAATCGTTCCGTGTAAACGTGCGCAATGCTTCAGAAAATTGAGCGTCTCTTTTTTTCTCCTTAATCGTAAACCCTGCCGTCACCGGTCTCACAACCCCGGCCATAAAGGACCCGGCAAGAGCTGGCGCAAGCCACCCCAGACGGGTCCTCGCCGACGGCACCGTCATACCGAGCGACGCGCCGAGTACCCCCACCGACCCGGATTCCTGGAAACCAGGGCTGATGAATTCAGCCGTTTGCAATATTTTTTGGTAAAGTTCCGACTCTTCAAGCTTTACCCTGCCAGCCACCACGCGGGCATGGACAACTTTAAGCAAAAGTTCCCGGCCTTCTTTGTCAGCTATTTTAAATGCAGCCAGTTCATCTGCTTTGAAACCGGGCAGGGCCTTTTCTCCGTAATCGGGAATGGCATTCAGCATAGCGCGGACAGTTTGTTCTACAGCGGACAGGGTCAGTGACAAATACGGATTTTTTTCTCTTACAAATTCAAGCAAATCATCGTCGCTTTTCGCAAGAAGTTCCGTGAAGGCTGCCAGTTCCTCTCCGAAAAGGTCTTTCAGAATATCCGGCCAAAGCGTAGGAGCGTATTCAGGCGTGTGCAAAAGATAATTGGTGTGGCGGTAATTTATGACAGGCTCCGTAAATAAAGGTAACCCGGTCGCAATAAGAATAGACCGAACCGAAGCCATTAACGCATTGGCGACTATTTGTTCCAGGTTTTGTTGCCGCGCCGCAAACCCCTCTTTTTGTATCTCGCTTTCCGAATAGCCGGCTTCAAGGGTTTGCTTCACAAAATCATCAGGACTCAAAGCATTGATACGGTCAATGGCTGCCTTAAGGCGCTGGGCATCAAGCTGTTCATACATCCGGCCTATCATCTCGTCGCTGTAGGTAAAAGGAACATCAAGAGGATCTCCGAGAAACGAGGCGGGCGTCATGTCAAAAAGAAGGAAGCGTTCCTTTCCTCCTATCACACGTCGCTCCAGATTGTGCCACCATCCCACATCTCTTGCATCCGTAAAAGCAAGAAACGCAAGTATTTCTTCAAATCCCGATGATTCAGGAACAGCAAGTTCCGCCGCTGTCAGGGCGCCTATATCCTTGGCCAAAACCGGCCATTTTTCCTTTGCCGCGCCCGTATTTTCTATAATTCCCTCTATAGCGTTTCCCCATTCCCCGCCCCACCTATTTTCAGCGGCTCCGGCAAATTTGAATTTTTTCAAATTCTCAAAACTTAATCGGCCCCACGCGGGAACATTCACTATCCCAAGCATGCTGGCATACCGGAAACCAAGTGTTTCCTCTCTTCCCAGAGAATCCAGTTTGAGATACCAGTCATGCCCGCCCTTACGTGTATCATGAAGCCGCCACGTGTTTGTACCCGTCACCAACTCTACAATTTCGAGCGATTCGACGGGCGGGACACCGGAACCGAGCGACGCTGCACGGGGCAAACTGCTTTCAGAACCCCGAGAGAACACGTTCTTCAAATCCAAGGGAGTTAAGATTCCTATTGGCCGGTTTTCGGCGGCTGATTTAAAATCCGATTCGTTTTCAACAGTGAATTTCTGACCGGAAACTTGTCCCATCTCGCTGACTGACGAGACCGACAAAGGGACCGACAGATAAGCCTTAAATTCCTCACCTTCCTTCATGCGGATAAGTCCGACGTTTTCTCCTAAAAATTGTTTACCGTACTTGTCGGAGTAGTCCCACTCTGAATTCCCTGCCCCCAACAGTCTGATAATAATTGATTCCGCTGTGTTTCCCTCATCAGGTTCATACCGGACTCCCATGTCATGAGCGACTTTGGCTAGCATCTCGTCAAATAACTTTTCATAAACCGAAAATCCGTAGGTTTGCTCGCGGATCAAAACAAATTCGCCCTTTTCCGTCAACCGCAGCCGCACAATGCGCCGCGCCAAAAAGCGGCCGTTGTCGTCATAAATGACCAGGGCTTTGTTCCAGCCATTGGCCACAGTGCCGCCAATCCCCCGGTTGTAATCCGCCTTATACGTGGCCTGGCAGGAACCGAAATAGTCGGGATTGCCCAGATTCAGCAAAGTGGCAAAACTGTCCGTGAATCCCAGATGCAGTTTTTTTCCGGCCTGATCCGCGGTGCTGTAATACTGATTGGCCTCCCACTTTGTTTTGACCTGGAGGGCCTTTTGGTCACGCTCCTGTTTCAGGGCGTCCGTATCTTTTTCAGGTTTATTCGCCTTCTCCCATTCCGCGAACATTCGCGCGTAATCCGGTGACTGATACCTGTATTTAGCGAACTCTCGCCTGGCCTCGGCCATCATCATGCGGTAAGCCCCGGCCACCACCTCGGGTCTTGTCCGGTTGGATTGGACAAATTGCACCATGGAATCAATCACCGTGTCTCCGTTTTGATTTTTGGGCGCTCTTTCCATGTAGACCTTTAGAGCCGCCAAATCCAGCCTGGTCTGATCGGCGGGTAAACTGACAGATTCCGCAAACAACCGAAAAAGGATTTGTGTTTTTTGCTCCGCGAAAGTGTCGCGAAAAACTTTTGCAAATTTCCTAAACCTACCGTCCAACCTGCGGGCCGTCTTTTCATCCGCTCGAGCGACCAAATCCGCCGCAGACATTACGGATGCCTTTAATTTCTGAAGTTCCCCAGGTTCATCGCCGGGCTGAACTTCTTCCACGGCATTCAAATCAATCATCAATTCCAAAATACCGTAAAATTCTCTTCCCAAAACCCGACACAATTTTTCGGGCTCGCCTCCCGGCACGGACACTGTCTTATCGAGCTGTTTATTCGGAACAGTTTCCAACCGCCAAGCTTCTTTAAGATATTCCGAGCGCCAACGGTTTAATAATTGCAAAGCCTTCCTGAAATATCCCATTGATCTCTCATTTCTGGAAGCATCCAGCATGTTAGCGTTTCTGCGCACTATTTTTTTAACTTCGTAAAATTTATAAAGTTCTTTTGAAGCGAGCAGCTTAAAAAAGATCTGGGCTTCGGGAGTTACCAGGGTTTCGTCTTCTTTAACCAAATTCCGCATAAACGTAACAAAAAAATGATAGTCAAGTTTTCGTTTTTGGGGCAAAGCTTCGGAATTGAAATAGTTGTCGAATAGATTGATAAGGTTCGCTGGCGTGTAGGCGTGCGTGAACAGAAATTCCGTGATACTCATGATGTCATCTTCCGTGAGTTGATCATTCTCGGTTTCTTGCGGCTGCGGAACCTGCAGAGCTTCTTCAATGTGATTGACAGCCTTCAGGTAATCGGCCACTCCTTTGATGGTCAATTGCGCGTCGCGCTGTTTCAGTAGAGCCGCAAGCGGGAGAAGTTTGGATTGAAGGAATCCCTCGGCGTTTGCGCCCAGGATATCCCGGAATTTTTCTATTTCAGCCGCAAACGCGGCG
>ASOC01000052.1 GCA_000405945.1 Candidatus Omnitrophus fodinae SCGC AAA011-A17 | reverse complement strand
GGCTCGGTGAATGAAACAGCTATTGGTTATATCCCGAAAGCATCGGAAATAGATTTCAGCGGTTTGCAGTTAGCGCAAAATGATATTGAATTCCTTCTGTCAGTCAACAAGCAGGACTGGCTTGAGGAATTGCAGGGCATTGATGAATTTTTTAATAAAATCGGCACACGTCTTCCCAAAGAACTCCGCGATGAGGAAGAAGCCCTGCGCGCCCGGTTAAAACAATCCACGTAACCAATTTTCCTAACCATGAATAAAAAAACAGTCCGTGATATTGAGCTGAAATATAAACGGGTTCTTGTTCGCGCTGATTTTAACGTGCCGCTTGATGCAGAAAGCCGGATTACGGACGACGCGCGTATCGTTAAAACGCTTCCCACGCTTCAATATATTCTGTCGCAAAACGCCAAATTGATTCTCATGTCGCATCTTGGGCGGCCCAAGGGGAAAGACGCCTCCTGCTCTCTAAAGCCTGTTGCCGAGCGCTTGACTCAGCTGCTTAATCGAAACGTTGAATTGCTCGATGATTGTATCGGCCCGGAAGTGAAGGCGCGGGTCGCCGCCATGAAAGCCGGAGAAGTCCTGCTTCTTGAAAATCTGAGATATCACGCGGAAGAGGAGAAAAACAATCCTGAATTTGCGAAGCAACTGGCCGAACTCGGCGAGGTTTATGTTGATGACGCTT
Source organism: Candidatus Omnitrophus fodinae SCGC AAA011-A17 (assembly GCA_000405945.1). Taxonomy (GTDB): domain Bacteria; phylum Omnitrophota; class Omnitrophia; order Omnitrophales; family Omnitrophaceae; genus Omnitrophus; species Omnitrophus fodinae. The sequence continues at coordinate 13,568 of ASOC01000052.1, read as the reverse complement.
TTGGCGCGGCCCACCGGGCGCACGCCTCGGTTGAGGGCGTTACGCATTATCTGCCGGCCGTGAGCGGGCTTCTTCTCGCGCGCGAAATTGAATATTTTGAAAAGGTCATGACTTCGCCCGAAAGACCTTTTGTGACAATTCTGGGCGGGGCTAAAGTTTCCGATAAAATCAAAGTCATTGAAAATTTACTACCCAAGGTTGACGCCTTGCTGATAGGCGGCGGAATGGCTTATACCTTTCTCAAAGTTCAAGGACAGCCTATAGGCAATTCCAAGCTGGATGAGCCGGGTCTGGCTATTGCCAGGGAAGTGCTTGAAAAAGCCAAGCAGATGAACGTTAAAATCGTACTGCCCGTTGATCATGTTGTCGGCGATTCTTTCAAAGAGAACGCTCAGTGCAAGGTTATCACGACGATTGAAAACGGGTGGATGGGATTGGATATAGGACCGGAAACCATTGAGCTTTTCAAAAAAGAATTGGCTGGCGCGAAAACCATTTTGTGGAACGGACCGGTTGGCGTTTTTGAGTGGGAGGCCTTTGCCAAAGGCAGCCGCGAAATTGCCCAGGCCATAGCGTCAGGGAAAGCCACCAGCATTGTGGGCGGCGGAGACACGGCCAGCGCGGTCAAGGAATTCGGACTCGAAAACAAGATGTCACATATTTCAACCGGGGGCGGCGCGTCATTAGAATTTTTGGAGGGCAAGCTTTTGCCCGGTATCGCCGCTTTGCAGGCCAAAGAAACAGTTTGTAAATAAAGGAGTCATTCGTGAGAAAAATTATAATCGCCGGCAATTGGAAAATGTACAAGACGATACCCGAAGCTATTAACACCGTTAATAGTGTCAAGGCCGGACTGCATAAGGTTTCAGATGTTGAAATTGTGGTATGCCCGCCTTTTACGGCCATTCACACGGTCGCCGGCCTGCTTGAAGATTCGGTGGTGGATTTGGGCGCGCAGGACATGCATTATGAAACCGAAGGCGCTTTTACCGGAGAAGTTTCGCCGCTTATGCTGAAGGACATAGGCTGCCGCTACGTCATTCTCGGTCACTCGGAACGCCGCGCGCACTTTAAAGAGTCTAATGACCTGGTTAATAAAAAGGCCAAAGGCGCGGTGAAGTTCAACCTTATTCCCATTGTTTGCGTTGGCGAGACGCTGGCTGAACGCGAATCCGGCCGTCAACTGGATGTGGTGCGCGCGCAATTTGCCGGAACCTTCAAGGGGTTTACGGCCGAGGATATGGAAAAAGTCGTGATAGCCTATGAACCGGTATGGGCGATTGGTACGGGTAAAACCGCGACGCCGGATCAGGCCCAGGAAATGCACGCTTTTGTGCGCTCGCTGGTTCAGGAAATGTTCGGCGAAGAGACTGCTTCCGGCCTTCGTATTCTCTATGGCGGCAGCGTGAAACCTGATAACACGGCCGAACTTATTAATCAGCTGGATGTGGACGGCGCTCTCGTTGGAGGAGCTTCTTTAAAGGCTGAATCCTTTGTTCAAATCGTGAACGCAGCGGTTCAAGCCGTGGTTTCCAAGGAGTAATTATGCTGAACGCTGTTTTACTTTTTTTTCATGTGATGGCTTGTCTGACCTTGGTTTTGGTTATTCTTCTGCAAGTAGGACGCGGTCACGGTTTGACCGGCTCGACGTTCAGTCAATCCGGAGTGCAAACCGTTTTTGGAACCAAAACCGGAGATTTTTTTTCAAAAGCCACATCCGTGATGGCCATTATTTTTATGCTCACGTGCATAAGTTTGGATGTGATGCACTCGCGCCGCAGCCGTTCTCTTTTTGGCCCGGACCAGGGTAAAACCGCGCAAGTTGACATGGAAAAACTCAAGCAGGTGCTTGAAAAAATCAAAGCGGAAAAAGCAGCCACCGGCAAAGAAGCGCCGGCAATGTCTCAAGCGGTTGATGCGGTTACTGAGGCGGCTTCTCAAACTGCCGCGCCTGTAGCAGCGCAGCCGGTAACGCAGCCTTCGGCGCCTGCAGAAGAGAAAACTCCCGCACCTTCGGCGCAAGGTGGATGACCGTCAAGGGACGGCTCCACTTCGTTCCGCCGCCACCCGCCCGGGGCATGGAACCCCGGGCAGGTACTGCTCCGGTTCCCCCAGGCATGCCCGAGCGGATGGCTCGGGCATGCTCGACCGAGCCGCCACCCGCGGCCTGTTCAGGTTGGCCCGGGGGAACCTCCGCTGTAGATTTCCGCATTTAATTTTTCGCGTTTTTTACGGGCTCGTTGTTTGCTTTGCTGTCCCGTTCGTTAATCTCGCGAGAGCCCAGTCTGCCGATACCCTTGTCTTAGCTTTGGGAGCCGAACCCAAATCCTTCAATGAAATCATAGCCCAGGAGACAACGACCACCGAGGTTACCGGGCTGATGTTTGAGGGGTTGACACGATTTAATCCATTGACCGGCGCTGTTGAGCCTCGATTGGCAGAGTCCTGGGAGGTCAGTCCCGACGGGTTGGAGTGGATTTTCCATTTAAGGCAGGACGTTCAGTGGTTTGACGGTTATCCGTTCACGGCCAAAGACGTTGTTTTCACCTTCCGGAGTCTGATTTTTAATCCTTCCGTCATTGCTCCGGCTCGTGATATTTTCACACTAGGCGGCAAACCGGTTCAGGTGGAGGCCGTGGATGCCTTAACCGTACGTTTCCGTTTGCCGGTTCCTTTCGCGCCATTTCTTCTCGCCCTCAATCAGTCCATTTTTCCAGAACATGCGCTAAAATCCGCGGTTGCCGGCGGTAATTTTCAAAGCGCCTGGGGCGCTGACTCGCCTTCGGATGCGATTATCGGGACCGGGCCGTTTAAACTCAAGCGTTACGTGCCCGGTGAACGCGTGGAACTCGTGCGCAATGAAAAGTACTGGAAAAAGGATGAATCGGGCAAGGCGTTGCCCTATATCGGCCGGATCATTGGTCTTATTGTTCCCAGCGCCGACGGCCGGCTTCTCAAGTTTCTCGAAGGGCAGACGGATATTTATATTTTGTCAGGAGCAGATTATCCGCTGCTTAAACCAAAACAACAAAGAGGGCGTTTTAATTTGGTCGACGCCGGAGCATCCGCGGGCTCTTATTTTCTGGCTTTCAATCAAAACACCCCCAACCTTGTCCATCGGGAATGGTTTCAAAGCCGCGTTTTCAGGCAAGCCTCCGCGCACGCCCTTGACCGGCAGTCTATGATTGACATTATTTTCAACCGGAACGGCGTGCCGCAGTGTTCGCCCCTTAGTCCGTCATGGCCATATTTTTATAACGCGAAAGTCTCGTGTTATGAATTTAATCCGGAAAAAGCGAGGCAAATGCTGAAGGCCGGGGGATTCTCGGATCGTGATGGAGACGGCTTTCTTGAGGATAAAAAAGGGAATGCCGTGCAATTCACGCTTTTGACCAACGCCGAAAATCCGGAAAGGCTGCAAATGGCGGGCATGGCGCGTGAGGATATGAGCAGTATCGGGCTTAAGGTCAATCTCCTTGCCGTGGAGTTCAATACTTTAGTCACCAAACTTTCGGCCACGCATGATTGGGACGCTGTCCTTTTGGGACTTACAGGTGAGACTGACCCGCATTTTGGTGCTAACGTGTGGAGAACGGACGGCTCGCTTCATTTCTGGAACGCCGGAAAAGGCGCGGTCAAGGCGGCGGGGGAAGACGAGATTGACGCTATTTTCCGGCAGGCCGCGTCTTTAATGAAAATGGAAGATAGAAAAAAATTGTACGATGAATGGCAGGCAATTGCCGCGCGTGAACTGCCCATGATATACACGGTGCTTCCGAGAACCGTTTACGCAATTCGTAACAGGCTTCAAAATGTGAAACCTTCGGCCATTGCCGGGCCGCTTTACAATATTGAAGAGCTACGGATCAAAGAATGAACCGGTTATTTTACTATTTTTTTAAAAGACTGGCCGCTGTCCTGCCATTGCTGGTGGTGCTTCCTTTTATAACCTTTTGCCTCATGCATTTGATGCCCGGCAACTATTTTGATTCTCTGCGGCTTAATCCTCAAATATCTCCGGACACGATAAAGAAATATGAGGCCCTTTACCATCTCGACAAACCGCTGCTTATTCAGTATTTGCATTGGCTGAAGAATCTGGCTCATCTGGACTTTGGATATTCTTTCGCCTATAAACAGCCGGTATTTAAAATTCTCGGGTCGAGACTCTGGAACACCTTTTTATTGTCCGGGGTATCCTTTGTTATGGCCTGGCTTTTGGCAGTCGTTCTGGGGTTGTGGGCAGGCATGCGGCGCGACTCATGGCTTGACCGTGTTCTTCATTTCCTTGCATATGCAGGCCTTTCTATGCCGGCATTTTTACTTTCTATTTTACTTCTGGCGCTTGCGGCGCATTGGGGTGGCCTGCCGTTGGGAGGCATGAAATCCGTCGGGTATGAAGAAATGTCTTGGCCCCTCAAATGTTTTGATGTGGGACGGCACATGGTGATTCCCGTCACCGTTATCGCGCTTAATTCATGGGGCTATCTTTTCCGCGTTATGCGTGCGCAGGTTGCCGAAATTGTAGAAAGCGAATTTGTCCTGCTTCTGAGGTCTTATCAGGTGTCGCCGTTTAAAATAGCATTCAAACATGTGGCCAGAAATGCCCTGAATCCCATGATCAGTATTTTTGGCCTTGAATTACCTTCGCTTTTTAGCGGCGTGGCATTGGTCGAAATCATCACCGGGTGGCCGGGGCTAGGCCAAATCATGCTTCAGGCGGTGAGAACACAGGATGTTTTTCTTGTACTGGGTAATATGGTGATGATTTCCGTATTACTTGTGGCCGGGAATTTGATTGCGGACATTCTGCTCGCCGCGGCTGATCCAAGGATACGGATGGAAAAGTCATGAAGTCCAGGCCAATAGCGGTTTGCGCAGCTTTTGGGTTTGTTATCGTTGTTATGATTGGCGCTATATTTTCGAATTGGATAGCCCCTTATTCGCCGCAGGAGGAAGTTCGTATCCATTCTTACCATCCCCCCGCTAAGATTCATTTCAGGGATTCTTCCGGGCATTTTTCCATCCGTCCCTTTGTTTACGCCACGCGCGCGGAATATGACGAAAATTTGAAACGCATTTATTCGGAAGATAAATCCCAAAAATACTATCTGCGTTTTCTGAATTCCAAACTCGTCACGGTTGAAGCGCCCGGACGTATTTACCTGCTCGGGACAGACTCGCGCGGCCGTGACCTGTTCACGAGGATTCTGTTCGGCGCGCGGCTTTCGCTGTCAATGGCTGTCCTGGGCGCCTTGCTGGCAAGTTTTTTGGGGCTGGTTATGGGCAGTCTGTCGGGGTATTTCGGAGGCAATGTTGATGCTGTTTTGATGCGTGTGGCTGAATTTTTTATCATGATTCCCGGTCTTTATCTTTTGCTGGCACTGCGGGGTGCTTTGCCGCCGGGCCTTGATTCCAAACAGGTCTATGCGCTGATAGTGGCTATTCTGGCGTTAATCGGGTGGGGCAGTGTGGCCCGCGTTATCCGCGGGTTGGTGTACTCAATCCGCGAGAAGGATTTTGTACGCGCGGCAAAAGTCCTGGGCCGGGGCGACGCTGAAATTTTAGTGCGTCATATTTTTCCGCACACATTTTCATATCTCGCAATTGTGATCAGCGTTTCTATTCCCGGGTTTATCCTCGGTGAATCCGCGTTAAGTGTGCTGGGTCTGGGTATCCAGGATCCGGCTGTGAGCTGGGGAAATCTATTGACCGAATCTCTTGCTGTGGCGCATCTCGGGATGCATCCCTGGATCACGGCACCCGCTATTTTGATTATTGTGACCTCATTGTGTTTTAACCGTTTGGGCGACGCGTTTAGCTATCGGTCTCAATCATGAAAAAATTATTCACCGCGTCCCAGCTGGAAATCGGTTACAGGTCAAGAAACGGCGTGAAGAAAGCCGTAGGTCCTGTTGATTTTCAAATAGAAGAAGGCGAATGCGTCGGTCTGATCGGCGAATCGGGAGCGGGCAAGAGCACGCTTGCTCTTGAAATACTGGGTTTGCTGGGTTGGAAATCAGGCGCGCGTATCGCAGGCCGCTTGGATTTATTCATCAATCGAGACGAGATAGCCTATATACCGCAGGATCCTCATGCCGCGCTCGATCCTTTATGTTCTATCGGAGCCCATCTTCGCGAGGTGGCAAAAGACAGGTCATTGATTGAAAAAGCCCTGGAACAAGTCAGGCTCCCGCTGGATAAAATAAGCCTCAACAGCTACCCTCATGAATTGAGCGGTGGCATGAAGCAAAGGGTGTTGATTGCCATGGCTTTGTTACGCCAACCCAAACTGATTGTGGCGGATGAGCCGACATCCTCGCTTGATGTGACGCTCCAGGCCGATATCATGGATTTGTTCCGGCAAATACGCGGAACGGGCATGGCTTTTCTTTTTGTCACGCACCAGATGCCTTTGACGCGCGATTTTTGCCAGCGTGTGGTGATCATGCGTGCGGGAATAATTGTAGAACAGGGGCGTTTGCCGGATCTTTTCTTAAATCCGGGAAATCCTTACACCCGGATGCTAATCGATTCAGTGCCGCGGCTTTGTTTGAGCTAGGCCAGGAGAAAAAGTGGACCAAGAACAGCGTGTTCTATTTGAGTTATCCGGCGTTACCAAGGTTTATCGGATTCGTGACGGCATTTTTCGCCAAAACCGTGAGTTTGCCGCAGTTAAAAATATCGATTTAAAATTGATGACGGGAGTTTCTTACGGATTGGTCGGAGAAAGCGGGTCAGGCAAATCGACTTTAGCCGGCGTTCTTACCGGCCTTATTCAGCCGACTTCGGGAATGGTTCGGTTTGCGGGACAGGCGCTTTCTGATTTATTGCGTCTTAATCCGCGTTCTTTCCGGAAAAATGTTCAGATGGTGTTTCAGAGTCCGTATCTTTCTCTGGATCCCCGGTGGACCGTGCGGAAAATATTGGAGGAAGGTATTCGGGAATTATCCGCTCATGAAAAGTCAGCGCGCTTGAATGAATCTCTGGAACTTGTGCGCCTTGACACCGTATTTTTGAAAAGAAAACCGCGGGAATTGAGCGGCGGTGAGCGCCAGCGGGTGGCCATAGCGCGCGCCCTTGTGATGCGGCCGGAATTCCTGATTTTGGACGAACCGACCTCGCAGCTTGACGTTTCCATTCAGGCCCAAGTGATTAGGCTTTTGCTGGAAATGCGCGTGAAACTTAGAGTTGGGCTACTTTTTATAAGCCACGATTTGGCGCTGGTAAGCCAGATAGCCGAAGAAATCATGGTGCTGCATCAGGGGCAAATGGTCGAAAAAGGCTTGCGGCAGGCTGTATTGTCCTCGCCAGTCTCCTCCTATACTCGCAGATTGCTGGATTCCATTCCCGCCTGGCTGTAAGTCGATTTTTTTTGTGGCAAAATTACAAATTTATGAGAGAATACCCATCCTGATTGGATTTGATGATGAATTTATTTAAAAGCGTTCTAACCTTTGTAATGGCAGGGGGAAAGGGTGAACGTATGTATCCCCTGACTCGTGACAGGACCAAACCGGCGGTGCCGTTTGGCGGTTCCTACCGTATCATTGATTTCACACTTTCAAATTGCCTAAACTCCAATCTACGCAAGATTTACGTTATCACTCAATACAAATCTCTATCATTACACCGGCATTTGCGACGAGGCTGGGATATTTACAATCACGAAATAGGTGAATTTATTACCATTGTGCCCGCGCAGCAGCGCGTTGATGAAAGCTGGTACAGAGGAACAGCGGATGCCATTTACCAAAATTTATACACCATTGAAAAATCAAAACCGGAACATGTTTTGATTTTAAGCGGGGATCACGTTTATAAAATGGATTACGCTGAAATGATCCGGTATCACAAGGAAAAGGGCGCTGACGTCACGATCGGCGTGATTGAGCTTGATTGCGACAAGGCCGGCTCTTTTGGAACCGTGGCCGTGGATGATGACTGGCGCATCCGTGTTTTTAAGGAAAAGGTCAAAGATCCTCCGGTGATGAAAAACAACTCGAAGAAAACATTGGGTTCCATGGGTATTTATGTGTTCAACACAGATATTTTGGAAGAAGTGCTGACCCTGGATTCGCGGGAAAAGACCGCGCATGATTTCGGAAAAAATATCGTGCCCATGATGGTGGAAAGAGGCGACAAGGTTTTTGCCTATAATTTCAGGGACGAGAACCGCAAAGAAGTGCGCTACTGGAGAGATGTCGGCACTATTGACGCTTACTGGGAAGCTAACATGGATTTGATTTCAGTCACGCCGGTTTTTAATTTGTACGATGACGATTGGCCCATTCGCACGTATCAGGAGCAGGCGCCGCCCGCAAAATTCGTGTTCGCGCAAGTCGAGGACGGCGGCCGTCTCGGGGTTGCCCTGGATTCCATAGTCGCCAACGGAAGCATTGTCAGCGGAGGCAAGGTGGAGCGCAGCGTGCTTTCGCCTCTGGTCCGTGTTAACAGCTATTCGCATGTGTATGAATCCATTCTTATGGAAGGCGCGCAGGTAGGGCGGCATTGCCGCATAAGGCGCGCCATTATTGACAAGAATGTTCACATCCCTCCGGACACGATCATAGGATACGATCCGGAAGAAGACCACCGCAGATTTTATGTCTCGGACGGTGGCATCGTTGTTATTCCTAAGGATACCAAGCTTGAAGAGTTCACTCTTCATGAGCAGCTCGATTCCTAAGGAGCAAGCTCTCGCCAAACCGGTCCGTTACGTCAAAGGAGTAGGCCCCAAGCGGTCCGAAGCTCTTCTTCGTTTGGGTGTTGAAACGGTCGAAGACCTTTTCTATTATTTCCCCCGCCGTTACGAAGACCGCAGTCAATTCATTGCCCTGAAAGATATTCAACCGGGACAATTCTTTACCGTCAAAGGCGAAATTCTGACCACGGGTTTGAAGCGGATTAAGCGTATGACCCTAGTCGAAATCGCGCTGGGCGATGAGTCCGGTTTTGTTTACGCCACATGGTTTAATCAGCCTTATCTCAAGCGTCAATTCAATGTCGGAGACTCTGTGATTTTGAGCGGCAAGGTTGAACTCTACAACAGCCGTCTGCAGTTTAATTCGCCGGATTATGAGGTGCTTTCAAAATCCCAGGAAGACACGATTCACACTGGGAGAATAGTGCCCATTTACCCGTTGACCGAAGGGTTGGGGCAGCGAGGCATGCGCCGCGCCATGAAAGAGTTAGTGGACGGACATGCGCATGAAATCAATGATTTTTTCCCCGATGAGTTAACAGCCCGGCTGGGTCTTGTCCCGCGCCGTCAGGCTATTCAAAACGTCCACTTTCCCGAGGACGCTGATTCTTTGGATAAGGCCCGCCGCCGTTTGATATTCGAAGAATTTTTCGTGTTTGAAATCGCGCTTTTGAAAAGAATACGGCGTGACCGAAGCGTCTTGAAAGCGCCCATGCTGGCCGGATTTCAGAACGTGGCTGAAGAATTCAGTCGGCAATTGCCGTTCACGCTCACAGTTTCTCAGCGGGAGGTGTTGGGAGAAATCGCAAAGGACGCGGCAAATTCCGCGCCCATGCGCAGACTGCTTCAGGGTGACGTGGGCTCAGGCAAAACCGTTGTCGCGGCCTTTTTGTTAGTGGTGGCCGCTCGCAACCGGTATCAGTCCGTGCTTATGGCTCCCACCGAGGTGCTTGCTGACCAGCATTATCAAACTTTGACACGTCTTCTGGCCGCGATGAAAGTGAAAGTAGCGTTGATCACGGGAAGCACGGAGGAAAAGGAAAAGGCCGAGCTTCTGGCTGATTTGCGGAGCGGAAGGATTGACATTGCCGTAGGAACGCACGCGTTGATTCAGGAGGGGATTCGTTTTGCCAAACTGGGCGCCGTGGTCATTGACGAACAACACAAATTCGGGGTTCGGCAAAGAGCGGTTCTTCTTTCCGGCGAGTTGCGTCCGCATCTTCTGGTTATGACGGCAACTCCGATTCCGAGAACGCTGGGCCTCACGCTTTACGGTGACTTGGATATATCAACCATCCGTGAACTGCCGTCAGGGAGGATTCCGGTACAGACATTTTGGATCACCAAGGCGCGCGAGAACGAAGTCCTGCTTCGCGTCAAAGAAAAGGTGACGCAAGGCGAACAGGCATACATTGTTTTCCCTTTGATCGATGAAACGGACAAAATGGATTTGCAAGCCGCGGCCAGCGAGTTTGAAAAATTGCGTAAAGGCATTTTTGCGGACACGGAAATCGGCCTTATTCACGGCCGGTTATCCCGCTGGGACAAGGAGCGCGTGATGAGAGATTTTATGGATGGAAGGGTTAAGGTGCTGGTCTCGACTTCGCTTATTGAAGTCGGCATTGACAATCCCAACGCCACTTTGATGGTGATTGAGCACGCTGAAAGATTCGGTCTGTCACAGCTTCATCAATTGCGCGGCAGAATCGGACGGGGCACCAAGGAATCTTTCTGTTTTCTTTTCGGGGATCCTCAAACCGAGGAAGGGAAAAAGCGCCTACGGATTCTTACCAAAACAACGGATGGCTTCAAAATCGCTGAAGAGGATTTGATTTTGCGCGGGCCGGGAGATTTTTTGGGCACGCGCCAGAGCGGCGCGCCTTTATTCAAAATCGGGGATTTGGTCCGCGATGGAGACCTTTTGCGGCTCGCGCGCAAAGAAGCTTTGGCGCTCATAGAAAAAGATCCCGAACTGCTTCGCGTTGAATCGCTGAAATCACGGGTTGAACGCGAAGCCAGGCAATTTTTCCATTCCTTAAAGGATTAGTCATGCGGGTGATAGCCGGTAAATTTAAAAGCCGTAAACTCAAATTCCCAAAAACCAAAGACATACGACCGGCCACAGACCGGCTGAAGGAAACCATTTTAAATGTGCTGGGGCAGGATTTAACCGGTCTTGAAGTTCTGGATGTTTATGCCGGCATGGGTAGCCTTGGCATTGAAGCTCTGTCCCGCGGGGCGGCCCGGGCCACATTCGTTGACCAGAGCCCGCTGGCAATTCAGTATATTGGTGAAAACCTTCAATATTTAGGGCTGGAGTCCCAAGCCGTGGTGCTCAAGAGTGACGCTTTGATCGCCATACCTCGGTTGTTTAAGAGCCAGGAAAGGGACAAGAGCGCTCAAAAGTACGATGTTGCTTTTATCGATCCCCCTTATAACAAAGGACTTGTAAAAAAAACCTTGCTGATGGTAGAGCAATTTGATATACTTTCGCCTCACGGAAAGATTGTTGTGGAACACGCAAGGCAAGAGGAGTTGCCGCTTCTCGGAAAATTTATTCTGGAGAGGACAAATCATTACGGCATCACTTGCCTTTCTTTTTTGCATAAAATCACCTGAACAATCTAAAAGTTACAACTTGTTTTATATCAACAGGTTGCAATGTTTGCAGATCGAGGAACAAGATGATCAGAACCGCAGCTGTTTATCCCGGGACTTTTGATCCGGTCACATTTGGTCATATTGATATCATTAATAGGGCGCTTGAGATCTTTGATAAGCTGTATGTCGCTGTCGCGAACAATGCCAGTAAAAAGCCCATTTTTTCTGCTGAAGAGAGAGTGGATTTTATCCAACGTTCGACCAAGCGCAAGCCGGGTGTTGTGGTTGAGGCCTTTGACGGGTTGGTCGTCAAGTACGCGGCGGAAAAAGACGCGAATATCATTATACGCGGCATTCGGGCCACGTCGGATTTTGAATATGAATTTCAAATGGCTTTGACCAACCGCAAATTGAACGCGGGCGTGCAAACGGTTTTTTTAATCCCCTCGGAAAAGCACTTTTATTTATCTTCCACGCTTATAAGGGAAATCGCGCAATGGCGGGGCAGCATCAAGGATTTTGTGCCGCCCTACGTTGAGAAGAAGCTGGTCGAGAGAATAAATTCGCTTTAATACCGGCCGCTCGGAGTTTTCATGAGAATTGACATAACCAGGCTTAAAGAGGATGAAAGTCTAGCTCTTGAGCATGACTATGATCCGAAGGCCCTGAATCTTGAGCTTTACGATTTGCATTATCTGGCTCTTTTAAAATTTAAAGGCACGCTTGAAAAAATCAAGAACGCGCTTTTTTTAAAGGGGACGCTCGCCAGCAAACTTGAGATATTATGCAACCGGTGTCTCAAGCCGGTTCCGCAAAACGTTACCGAAAAAGTGGACCTTTATTATCCTTTCACTAACCAGGAATATTTGGAGACGATGGATGATGTACGCGAAGTCATGATTCTTTCGTATCCGGTAAAATTCTTGTGTCATGAGAATTGTAAAGGATTGTGTTATCGGTGTGGGGCTAGCCTGAATGAGGATTCCTGCCAATGCGGGAAACAGGCCGGGGCAGCTACGGGCGGAGGGGCATTTGACCGGTTGAAAGATTGGTATTCTAAAAGAAAAAAAAAGAGAATCTTAAATAGAGAGCAGGAAAAATCATGGCTCATCCAAAACGCAGACATTCTAATATGAGAACCCGGCTTCGGCGCACGCATGACGCGCTCAAAACCGCATCTTTTTCAACCTGTAAGCAGTGCGGCGCGCAGATATTGCCGCACCGCATATGCGGCTATTGCGGCTACTACAACGGAAAGCAGGCCGTTACCATTAAGGCCAAAAAAGATAAGAAAGAGGCATAAACTTTATGAAAGTTCATCGCATCGCAGTCGACGGCATGGGGGGTGATTACGCGCCCGGAGTGGTGGTGGACGGCGCAGTTCAGGCCGCGAATGATTTTGATCTCGAAGTCGTACTCGTTGGGCAGGAGCAGGCTCTCAAGCGGGAATTGGCGCGGCATAAAGTCATTGGAGGGCGCCTTTCTATTCACCACGCTTCACAAGTGGTGGAAATGGGCGAATCGCCGGTTCAGGCCATAAAAAAGAAAAAGACTCGTCGATTTCCGTGTGTGTTGAGCTTTTGAAACAAAAAGCCGTAGACGCCGTGGTCACAGCCGGCAATACAGGCGCTGCAGTGGCGGCATCCACCTTGAATCTCGGCCTGCTGCCGGGCATCAAAAGACCCGGCATTATCATTAGTCTTCCCACGCTTAGGGGCATATCGCTCGCGATCGATGTGGGGGCCAACGTGGATCCTACGCCAGAGCACTTGCTTCAGTATGCCGTGATGGCTGATATTTATTCCCGCATGATTTATAAGAAGCGCCATCCCACTATTGGACTTTTGAACATTGGCGAAGAAGAGTCCAAAGGCACTGAAGTCATGAAGGAAACTTACAAGGTGCTTCGCGAATCGCCCCTGAATTTTATCGGAAATATCGAAGGCCGTGATTTTTTTACCGGGAAAAGCGATTGCATTATTTGCGACGGTTTTGTCGGCAATGTTGCTTTAAAACTCACCGAAGGGATTCTCGAGAATCTCGGGGGTTTGATCAAAAAAGAACTCTCAAAAAGCTATATCTCGCAGATAGGAGCCATGCTTTGCAAACCGGCGCTGAGCGGTGTCCGTAGGGAAACCAATTATGAGGAAGCGGGCGGTGCGCAGCTACTGGGAGTCAACGGTATTATGATCATCAGTCATGGTGCATCTTCTTCATTAGCGATGCGCAATGCGGTGAAAAAGGCGGCCCAAGTCATTGAAAT
>ASOC01000051.1 GCA_000405945.1 Candidatus Omnitrophus fodinae SCGC AAA011-A17 | reverse complement strand
ATGGAATCATGAATCATGGCCAGATTTTCTTTTAAGGAAGTGCGGAAAACATCCGTCACGTGCATGTCCCAGCTTTTTCCGAAAATCGTGACCGTTTTTGTTTTGGCATCCAAAAGCGCCTGTATATTTGCATCCTCGCTCACTTTGTGATTGGCGCGCCGTGTCGAGCCAAAGGCCGCGATTTTGGAACGTTTCAAGGCCAGCTTCTTCACTTCCTTGAAAAAGCTCAGGTCCTTGGGATTGGAGCCCGGCCACCCGCCTTCGATATAATCGATGCCGAAAGCGTCCAGCCGCTGGGCAATCTTGAGTTTATCGTCAAGAGACAGACTGATTCCCTCGGTTTGGGCGCCGTCGCGAAGCGTGGTGTCGTAAAGAAAAATCTTACTCATCTTCAATTCCGCCCCAGTCCAAATTCACGGTGAAGCGACTGCACGGCCTTTTTGCCGTGTTTGCTTTCAATGACGCAGGAAATCTTGATTTCCGAAGTTGAAATCATGTCAATATTGATACGGTTTTTGGCCAAAGCGCCGAACATTTTTGAGGCCACACCGGAATGCGAGCGCATGCCCACGCCCACGACGCTCACTTTGGCGATTTTTTCATCGCAAATCATGCCCTTGGCACCCACCTCTTTAACCGCGGCTTGAACCGCCGCGAGAGAAGTCTTGAGTTCGCTCTTAAACACGGTAAAAGAAATATCCGTAGTATTGGTTTTGGTCTTGTTCTGAATGATCATGTCCACGTTCACATGGGAGTCCGCCAGGCGTTTAAAAATCCTGGCCGCCACTCCCGGTTTGTCAGGCACGCCGAAAATCGTGACTTTGGCTTCGTTTGTGTTGAGGGCAACGCCCCTTACCAAGACATCTTCCATGGACTTCACCTCTTTTGTGATTAAGGTTCCTGACGAATGATTCATGCTGTTCCTGACCAAAATGGGCATATCGTATTTTTTGCCCATCTCCACAGACCTGGCCTGCATAACCTGAGCGCCGAGAGAAGCGAGTTCCAGCATTTCATCATAGCTGATAATATCAAGTTTTTTGGCGTCTTTCGCAATCCTCGGATCTGCGGTGTAAACACCGTCCACATCCGTGTAAATCTCGCACACCTTGGCGCGCAGCACGGTGGCCAGTGCCACGGCCGTGAGATCAGAACCGCCGCGGCCCAGCGTGGTGATTTCATTGTCGCTGGTCTGTCCCTGAAAGCCCGCGACTATAACCACATAGCCTTGGCCGAGCGCCTTAGTGATTCGATCCGTGTTGATTTTAACAATGCGCGCTTTGCGGTGCGTCGTATCCGTGTAAATGCCAACCTGCGGGCCGGTGAAGGATATGGCCTTGACACCTAATTTGTGAATTGCCATAGCCAAAAGCGCGACAGAAATTTGCTCACCGGTAGCCAGCAGCATATCCATTTCCCGGTCAATGGGTTTATCCGTAATTTGTGCGGCCAAATCAATCAATTCATCGGTCGTATCTCCCAGCGCGGAAACAACCACCACCAACCTGTTGCCTTTATTCTTCGTCTCCACCACCCGCTCGGCCACCTTTTTTATTCTTTCCGGATTGGCGACCGAGGAACCGCCGAATTTTTGTACAATGAGTGCCATAAAATTTCCCCTACGCTTGCTGTTTCAACACCGCTTCCACGCGCCGGAGATCCTCTTCGGTGTCCACGCCAACGGAATCCTTGGTCGTAAGAAGCACTTTGATTTTGAATCCGTTTTCCAAAATACGAAGCTGTTCAAGCCTTTCACGGTCTTCCAGCGAAGACGGCTTTAACTGATGCCAGTGATTCAAAAGAAAATCCCGGGTGTAGGCGTAAATCCCGAGATGCTTCAAAAATCCGCGAAATTTAAGGTCCCGGTAATGCGGCAGCGGGGATCTTGAAAAATAAAGAGCGAAATCTTGATGATCCCTGACCACTTTGACCACATTGGAATTGCGGTATTCCTCTTCATCCTGTTTGCTGATAGCCAGTGTGGCTACCTGAAAATCCGCTTTGCCGGCAAAAGCGCCGGCCAGCGTGTCTACGGCGCTTGAGTCCATGAGCGGCTCATCGCCCTGAATATTGATGAGCACATCCGCGTCGACTTTACGCGCCACCTCGGCAATGCGTGATGTTCCGCTCATGTGATTTTTATCCGTCATCCACGCTTTTCCGCCAAAGGCTTCAACCGCCTGTTTGATTTCTTCATGATCGCAGGCCACGATCACATCGCTCAAACGGCCCGCTTTTCGCGCGTTTTCATAAGTTCTCTGAACCAGGGACTTGCCGAGAATATCCCGGAGCATTTTTCTGGCCAGACGGGTAGATTCCAAACGCGCGGGAATCACGCCCACAATTTTCACCCCGCGCCTCCCGCGCGGGGCTGCTTCGACGTTGGCGGCCTCACGGCCGCTCGTTCGGGCTGTCTCTCGCCTTCGGAAAAAGAACGGATCAATTCTTTCTGGTTAACCGTAGCTGTTCCCAATTTGCCGACCACAATGCCGGCCGCCATGTTGGAAATATAAGCGGCTTCCCGCGCGCTGGCCCCGCTTGCAAGGCAAAGCGCGAAAACGGCGACCACCGTGTCTCCGGCTCCGGACACGTCAAAAACTTCCTTGGCCGCGGTCGGAATGCGCACCACTTGTTTATTTTTTTCAAAAAGCGCCATACCTTCTTCGCCCAGCGTCATCAGCACCATACGGCTTTGCAATTTTTTTAGAAGCCTCTGGCCCACCTGGTCGACTGTCAACCCTTCCTGGGACTCCGGCCCTTCGAAAATAGCCAACCCGCCGTACGCCTCTTTGCGGTTGGGCGTGATGGCAGTGACCCCCTTGTAATAAGGGAAATGTTTTTCTTTGGGATCCACAAGCACGAATTTTTTGTGCCGCTTGACCAGTTTTAGAATTCTCCGGATAAGGGCCGGGCTTACCACGCCTTTGCCGTAATCCTCGATAATCACGCCGTCCATATTCCGGATGACTTTTTGAATGTACTTAAGGATATTTTCCAAATCCTGTTCGGAAATATTTCTGGAATCCTCGCGGTCAAAACGGACCACTTGCTGGGAATGCGCGATAATCCTGGTCTTTTGCGTGGTCGGCCGGGTGTCATCATAAATCACGCCGCCCGTATCCACCCCGTAATTTTTCATAACCTTGACCAGCATGCGGCCGAAAAGATCGCGGCCCACCACGCCGCTGGGCATCACCGTGCCGCCCAGGGTAAGAATATTATTCGCGACATTCAGAGCGCCGCCCGGCATAAAAGATTCACGCTTCACTTGCACCACAGGCACGGGCGCTTCCGGAGAAATCCGGTTGACTTGTCCCCATATGAATTGGTCCAGGATAAAGTCACCGACCACTAAAATTTTTGCTTTGTTGAAATTTTGGATTATGCCCTGCAAGCGGTTCCGGTTCATCGCATTTCCAGACGCATTGTCATTTTTGATTGATGTTTTCATAACTTGATATTCAGCCAATGGTTAAGAGTCTACGGTGAAAAAGGTGGTTATTTTAACACCCTTTATTCTGTTTGACAACAGCGGCTTAATACCGCGTCAGGGTAGAATCCACCTCAAGGGCGTAGAGGTCTATGCCTCCGGCAAGATTCTTAAGTTTCGTAAAACCCGCTTCTTTAAGAATAGCAATGGCTTTGACGCTTCTCCCGCCATGATGACAATGCACCACAATGTCCCGGTCACGGGGCAATTCACTTATGCGGGACTTTATCGCGCTCAACGGAATGAGATTGGCTCCGATATTGACGATTTCATACTCATCCGGTTCTCGCACATCCACCACCAGGGGAGGATTGGCCCCGTCCATCAGTTCTTTCAATTCCGTGGGCGTGATTTCCTGAATTCCGGATCCATCCTCTTCAGCGCTGTGCGCTTCTCCCCTGCCCAGGCCGCAAAATTGTTCGTAATCAATCAATTCGCGGATTGTGGGATTTTCACCGCACACCGGACAATCCTTGTCCTTCCTTAATTTGTATTCCTTGAAACTCATGCGCATGGCGTCAAATTTAAGAAGGCGTCCGATCAAAAGTTCACCGGCGCCGATAATCAATTTCACGGTTTCCGCGGCCTGAATCACGCCGATAATGCCGGGCAGGATTCCGAGCACGCCTCCCTCGGCGCAGGACGGCACCATTCCCGGTGGAGGCGGCTCCGGATAGAGACAGCGGTAGCAAGGGCCGCGCGAAGCATCAAAAACCGTGGCCATGCCGTCAAAACGGAAAATACTGCCGTAAACATTGGGTTTGCCCATCAGCACGCACGCGTCATTGACCAGATAACGCGTGGCGAAATTATCCGTGCCGTCCACGACAACGTCGAAATCCCGGAACAACTCAAAAGCGTTTTCGCTCGTCAGGCGCATGTCAAAAGTTTTGATCTCTATGTGGGGATTAATTTCCTGAAGCGTTTGTTTGGCTGACTCAACTTTCCGCTGTCCGATATTGCTCTGGCCGTGAACGATTTGCCGCTGCAAATTGGTCACATCCACCACGTCAAAATCCACCAACCCCAGCGTTCCCACACCCGCGGCGGCCAGATACATGCTCACCGGACTTCCCAAACCGCCCGTCCCGATACAAAGCACGCGGGCTGCTTTGAGCTTTTTCTGGCCTTCCAGACCGACCTCCGGCATGATGATATGGCGGGAATAACGCTGCATCTCTTCCTTGGAAAGCTGCACATTGGCTGCGGATTTTGCCTGCTGTGACGGTTTCTGCATCATGACTCCTTTCAATGATTCTAAGTAAAGGTGGGAATTATAGTACCAATACCGGACGCTTTTTATTTCTTTTCATAATCATGCAATTTCTTTCCCGACACCTTTTCAAGATTAGCAATAAATTCAGGCGCACTTGAAAGAACCAATGCTTTGGACTTACAAACGTCTTCCCAACATTTTTCGTACTCTTTTAGCTCGAAATGGATAATTCTTCGCCAATAATAAGCCCACGCCTCCTGTGGATCTATTTCTATTGCTTTGTTGAATTCAGAAAGGCCTTGAGCTATATCCTTGTTTAAAAGATAAACACATCCAAGAACAGTATGGGCCGTAGGCAAAAAAGCATCTAACTCAAGAGCATAACTTGCATCATTAAACCCCTTCTCAAGGGCTCCTTTCAGAGTATATGCCCATCCTCTTTTCATATAAAAGATTGAAATTCGAGGACTGATTTTAATGACCTTGTTGAAATCATCAATACTTTCATCTAAACGACCTATAGCTTGAAGACATGTTCCCCTTAAAACATAAATGTCATAAAACGACTGCGGACAAGCCTGTATGGCTTCAGTATATTCCGATATCGCCGCATTGTAGTCGCCTGCCTTAGCATGTTTTGTACCTTTCTCAATCCACATAGCGACTGTCGGATTTTCGTTAGATTTTATGCCCATAATCTTAAGAATCTTAAAAGTCGCCAGTCTTTTCTTCTGATTAACATATGTTGATAGTCTTTGAGTGTCATTCATATTGCGCGTGATTTTTTCATAGAGTTCCAAATACTTCTCATAATCTGCAACCGCACAGCTATAATCACCCCTCAAAGAATAGATATCACCTCTATAATTGTAAGCTTCCCTTACCTCTGGAGCAATCTCAAGCCCTTTTGAAAGATCTGCAAAGGCCAACTCCAGATCCCCTTGCCTACCATAAGCCTCTCCTCTACTGCAGTATGCGCTAGCATGCCGTGGTTCTAATTCAATCGCCTTGGAAAAATCTGCAATCGCACAATTCAAGTTAATAATTTGCGGCTCTAAATTGATTTTATTTGCATATGGAATCAAATCTCTCCATTCCCAATCAATCAATTTCGCCCATGAGATCAAATCCCAATTAATTCCATCCCCAATCCAAGACATATAAGCTGCACCTCTTGCTACAAAACAGTCTGCATTTTTCGGATCGATGTTCACCGCTTTAGCAAATGATGTTATGGCTTTTTCGTATGCCCCCCTCTGCAAATAGCGCTCCCCACGTTTAAGATAAAGGCTTATATCTTTCTCTGTTTTTGACGCATTCGACGATAATCCGGAATCAGTTTTTTGAAAATCGCTCCGGCTATCGAACTCACTATTAGGGCATCTAGATGCTTCACGAATCCACTGAGTCAATTCATTTCTTTCAATCAATACAATCCCATTTGATTTCGCAAGGTCAACTGCCGATTTTGTAAATGTATTATTTGTAATTACCATACCGTTTCGCGCAGAATAATGTTTTATTGCCGCTACTATTTCTTGAACCGCCTTATTGCCCACTGGCATAGATGCCCTTTTTGCTTGCGCTACTGTTTTTTCGCCATTTTTCTGTAAAATCAAATCCGCCCCCTGGTCTCCCGAAAGTTTCGTTTGTATCACCTGGTATCCCCGTTTCGAAAACAAATCCTTAAGAAATGCCTCGAAATCATACCCGCTCATTACGTCAACTTGATCTATCGATAGCGCATTATCTTCAACAAGTTCTCTTTTGAAATCGTCCAATTCGCGATTATGGGATTCTATGCCCCACAAACACATCAACTCCTCCACAGTTATCCCATCACCGTTATCTTTTCCGCCCCAAACACCGTTTTCCCGCAAAAGCCTCTTCTGGAATACTATTTCATGAACCGTTTCAAGAATTGTACGTGAGAATGCAAACCGAAAGATTGAATAGGGCAAGATTCCTTTATACGCCTCGGCATTATTACGGATAAGCATGTCTTTAATATCGTTAAAATCTATTTCTTGCTTAAGCCGACTCAATGCCCAACGTTTTTGCTGGTCATTAGATATGAGCATGTCTTCTGTATTCGGCGTCCACTTAGTGACTTCCTTTAAAAACTCCCCTCCATCAATAACACCCCTAAGCAGTTCCACGGCAGCTAATTTGGGGCTGCTTATCATCACAAATAAGCGCAAATATTCATTCAATGTCTTTGGCTCATTTTCCATAATCGCATCGCGATACTTCGCGTAGCCCTGTTCATTAAGCTCCATCGCGATTAGCATTTCAAGGAGACGAATATCGGCAGCAATCGCTATCGATGTAAGTGAAATCTCTAAACCGCCCTCCTCAAGAGAACATTCCTTTACAAGAATAGCCTGCAATTTTTCGAGCATGCATTTATATTCAACCGCTTCTTTCTTTTCTTGTTCGTACGTCCCCTGGTCAGCAATATTAACTACCCCTGCCTCTTCACACAAGATTTCAAGCATATGCCAATGCTTTTCGCCATGTTTTCGTGCGAAATTTTGGATATATTGATAGCAGTCAGCAATTTCAATATCTTCTCGTATTTCAGCTAAAGCATTCGTAAAAAGCGAGTAGTCATCTGTTAGCTTCAGTTCGCATCTCCCCTGAAAACAATAATCCCATAGTTGGAGAACAATATTTTTTTCTTCTGTCGACAACAAGTAAACGCATAAACGAAATGGATCACCAATGCTATAATTGCGAAGATTTGTATATTTTTTATCATTTTTCTCGTCTATCAACTCCGTCAAACATTTCACCGCGCCATTCTCATACTTTTCACCGTAAATATTCTTCCTCGCGTCACTTCCGTTTGAATCACTCTCGGGTTTTGAGGAACAAAACATCCTTCGAATAAAATCACCTAGCCCCATACAATCACTTCCCCTTCCTGCATCTACGCATTCGTACGCTTCTCATTACAAACCAACAAACCCTATTATTTGGACCGGACGGCGTCCGCGGCCTAAAAAAGACCTAAGACCCGTGCCGGGCTCGAAACACGCGGTCGGGTTTAATCATCGACGCCTCTTCGGCGATAAATTTGACGATCACAAAATTTTTGGGAAGGCTGCTTTCCGCCTCGCGGGTGGAATAATGGCCGGTAAGACGCTTGACAATCCGGTCCGCTTCATAAGAGACAAGCCGCTTGGACCAGCTCTCTTTCGCCTGCTCGTATTCCGCGCCCTTGTCCAGCACCACGCCGTAGCCCGTGAGCCGGTAGCCGGTGAAGGCCACGTCATCCATGAATGAAACCGAAAGCTGGGGATTTTCATTGAGGTTGGAAAAAGTCTGTGTGAATTTGTAATCCAGAAATAAAATTTCATTGGGCGCTATCACGTCCACCAGCATTTTGTGCGCAGAATTGGGCCTGCTTTTGTGATCCGCGGAAGCGACGCTTATCACCTTCAAACCCTTTTTGTGCTCCAAAAAACGCTCAAAAATGATCTTAAACATATTTTCCCGCTGAATTTTAACCTTTAAAAGAAATTTTTTCCTTTTCAAAAATAGCGCGTATCATTTCCCGCTTGTCACCCTAAATTTCGACTACACCGTTTTCTTCTATTTTATAAGTGCCGCCGGAACCGCAGCGTGTTTTCAGCATCTTGGCCAAACGGCAAAGATAATCCCCGGAACGGGGCAATTTGTCAATAACCGTTATGGTTTTGCCGCCGCGGCCGGTTTTTTCAATCCTTAAAACAGCTGTCAAGGGACGGCTCCACTCAGGCTTTTCGCAGCCCTTTAGGGTCGTTCCGCCGCCACCCGCCCGGGGACTGTAACCCCGGGCGGGTACCCCTCCGCTTTCGGCTTCGGGGGCTGCAAAAAGCCTGCTGCCTCGAATCCCCGGGTAAAACCCGGGGCTGCTGGCAGCGAAACTTCCAGTTTCGCTGCCGTCTTGCAGTCCCAGCGCATGGGCGCTGGGGCATCCTCCGCTGTGAAATTCTGCGGATTCACGGATTGGCGGCCGTTTTCCGCTGTTTTAAAAAACCGCTGGAAATAATCCGCTGAAACACCTCATCCGGATAAAACCGGGTCAGGCATTCACGACCAGCGCAGGAAGCATTGTAGCGAAAGCTCCGGTAACAGGGACGGCATTCAAGATCCGTCCGGCCCAAGGCTAAATAATTTGGCCCCAAAGGATAGGGACCGTAGACTTTTTCATCCACCGGACCGTAAAACGCAATCGTGGGGACTTCAAGTGCGCGGGCCATATGCACCATGCCGGAATCATTGGCCAATAAAAACCGGGCTTTTTTAAGAATCGCTGCGGATTGGCGCACCGGCACCAAGCCGCAAAGATTAAATCCAGGCTTTTTCAGCCGTGCCAGCACCTGCTCTCCGAGATTAAATTCATTCCGGCTGCCAAGCACGACCACTCCGTCCATCTCCGTTTCATGCGCTAGTTTTTCAATAAGCTCCGCGAAAAATTCCGGGGACCAGCGTTTGAAATGAGCGTCCCTGCCCCAGCTTTCACCGCCGCCCGGAGCCACCGCGATAAAAGAAAATCCCTCAAAAAAATTGCCTCCGGCCAAAAGCGCGCCGGCTATTCTTTCATCCTCCGCCGTTAAAAAGAAATCCGGTTTTTCTGTCTTCACCCGGACATCGGCCAGCTTTCCCATTTCTGAATAATATTCAATCACATGCTTGCCTTGATACCCTTCCGGAAGAGAAAGCGAACGGGTAAGAAACGCGCCCCTTCGTTTATAATTGAAACCTATCCTCCGGGAAATGCCGAGAAACAATCCGGCAAACAAGGCGTAACGCCTGGACAATGAGCAATCGATAAAAACGTCGTACTTTTGTTTTCTTAATTGTAAAAGTAGGCCGGCGATTTCAAAAAAACTTTCGATTCTTCCACGCTCCCGCAAACGGTCCATGTCCACGGTAAAAATGCGGTCCACAAAAGGATTGGTCTCAAAAATTTCCCGCGTGCGGCTGCCCAGAACCATATCCACCCTTTCCGCACGCGCCTCTTCCTTAAGAGCTCTTAACAAGGGCGTGACAAAAAGCGCGTCCCCAATACCAAAAGGCTGGGCGACCAAAACTCTTTTCACGGCTGAAGCTCCTGCACGGCTTCAAGAACATCCTCCACCCCCAAAACCTGAAGGCATAAAAATCCAATCCGGCATTTATGCGCCAGGCAAAAATAACAGCCCACGTCTTTTTGTGCCACCACGCTTCTTTTGCCCAAAGGCCCCCAGCGGCGGGCCCCTAACCCCGGTTCATTTCTTCCGAAAATCGAAACCACGGGCGTGCCGCAGGCCACAGCCACGTGAACCGGCCCGGAATCATTGGACACAAGAAGCCGCGCGGATTTGAGGCAGGCCCCCAGCGTCCCGACCGCAAATTTGCCGGTCAAATCATAAGGCGCGGATTTCATCAGTCCACGCACCATCTCCGACGTGGCCCGGTCCGCTTCCGCGCCTATCAACACGGTCCGGAACCCGTAAAGCTCCCAAAGCTTGTCCCCCAAGGCGGCGAATTTTTCAGCCGGCCACATTTTGGAAGGGCAGCTGGCGCTGGGATTCAGCACCGCGTAAGGTTTCGAGGGATCAAAACCATGCCTTGCCGCGCAAGATTCAAAAGCGGATTGCTGGCCCTCATTCCGCGGGAAAAAAAGTTTTGTCTCCCCAACGCCGTTCACATTCAGAAACCGCAGCAGGTCAAAATTGTATAAGGACTCATGCTTGAGGCCCTCTTTTTTAAAATCTTCCATTGAATGTGTGAGAAGCCATCCCGATTTTTTTCTGTATCCGATGCGCACCGGTATTCCAGCCAGGGCCGTGACCCAATGCACCCGGTTGGTTGGATGAAAATGAATCGCAGCGTCAAAATTCTTTTTCCTGAGCGCGAGGGAAAAGACAATAGTCCTGAAAACGCTGTTTTCCGCGCCTTTTTTATCATAGACAATCACTTCATTGATAAAAGGGTTGCCTTCCACGATTTCCCGCGTTTCAGGACGCACCATAACGGCGATCCAGGCTTCGGGAAACGCGCGGCGCATGGCTTGAAAAACAGGAGTGGTCAACATCACATCGCCGATCCGGTCAATGCGGGTGAGGAGGATTTTGTTTAAATCAGACGGGGGCCACGGCATTTCTCGTATTCTCCCGGCGTGAGAGTAATTTTGCGCAGGCTTGATAAACCTCGCCCGGCGTGATTTCGTGAAGACATTTCTTTATTTCCGGTATGAGGCATTGCGCGGCACCGCAAGGCGCGCAGGGAAGATTTTTGCGCACCACCACGCTCGTTTCATTTTCCCTTCCGAATTTGCGGTCATCCGTGGGACCAAACACGGCCACCACAGGAATTTTCATTTCATAGGCCAGCTGCATAGCTGAGCTGTCATTGGCAACAAGCAGGCCGGAAAGACTGAGCAGGGCCGCAATTTGGCGCATGGTGGTTTCCCCGCAAAAATCAGCAAGCCTTTCATTCGCGTATTGCGTGATTTCATCTATCACCGGCCTGTCGTTTTCCGCGCCTATCAGCACCACTTTCATTTTTTGCTCCCGCGTCAGCCTGTCTGCGACCGCGGCAAATCCCTCCGCCGTCCACCGCTTAAGATGCGTGTTGGCTCCGGCAGCCATCACCGCCAATCGGCTGTTCTCCAGACCCCTTGCCTTTAGTTTATTTTTCACTGTCCAAAGATCGGTTTCCGAAAAAAAGTCAAAAGGCGTTGATTTTCCGTAATCGATCGGAAGTTTTTTCTCAACGTGCCGCAAACACGCCAGATGCTGTTCCCGTTTAGAAACAATCTTTTTTAACCCGCCTCGGAAACAGCCGGTGCGAACACGCGGGTTCAAAAGATAAGGAAAGGCGGAATTTTTCAAGTCCACCACCAAGTCGAATTTGCGGTTTTGAAGGTCTCTCACCAGCTTCCACTTGTAAAACAAAGAGCCTTTTTTATCATAAATCATGATTTCATCAGCGATTGCACTGCCCTGAAGAACCGGATAGGCGCGAGGGCCCACAATCACGGTGATAGCCGCCTCCGTAAAATTGCCCCGGAGCACGGAAAGAACGGGCACGGTTAAAATCACATCCCCTAAATTGCTCAAAGTGATAAAAAGAATATTCCGTACGGGAATCATAATAATTTTTCCCTGTCGATAATGTCCATCACGCGGACAGGATCGATGCTGCCCATGGAGCTGTCTTTGTGAAGTTCCGCCTTAATCACGATATTTTTGCCCCGCCCCATGGGTCCAAAAAGGCGGGGGTCCGTGGGACCAAACAGCGCCAGCACATTGGCGCCGACTCCCGCCGCGATATGCAAAGGCCCGCTGTCGCCCGATATGACCAGCCGGCAACGCGAAAAAACCGCTCCCAAATCCCCCAACCGCGTGTTGCCGCATAAAGAAACGGGTTTGGCGCGACGGGTGGCGTGAATCATGTCAGTTGCCAGCGCTTCATCCTGGCTGTTGCCCGTGATCACAAGCGAACACCCGTATCTTTCGACCAAAAGATCAGCCAGCCGGGCGAATTGATAAAAAGGCCATCGCTTGTTGGCGCGGTTGCTGCCCGGATTCAAGGCCACCAGGCGGCTTAAATCCAGCCCTTTGTCGCTCAAAAGACGGCAAGCCCGGTTGTCATCTTCTTCGGAGAAAAGAAATTCGCAGTACGGATCCACATCCACACGCAGGCCAGCCTTCTTTAAAAGATCGAGGAAATAATAAACGCGGTGTTTGTCCTCACGGTCATTGGGAATAGGTTTGGTCAGTATCAGACCGCGCCCTTTGGTGGCGTACCCCACACGCTCGCGCACACCGCCCAAAAGGGTAAGAAAAGCGCGGGTAAACGAACGATGAAATAAAAAAACCTTGTCGAATTTTTCTTTGCGCAGCCAGCGCACGAATCCAAATTTCGCGCCGAAACTTTTATGGGAATACCTTTCGTCAAAAAGCACCACCCGGTTCACGCATGGGTTTCTCTTGACGATTTCCTCGCAGCGCGGCACCGTGGCGCATACGATTTCCGATTCCGGATAATTCCGTTTGATGACGCGGATGGCGGGGGTTTCGAAAATCACGTCCCCCAGCCAGTTTTTGGTGAAGATGAGGATTTTCATGAAACAGGGACCGCGCGTTTTTCAGCCGGCACGAGCTCTTTCGCCGCTTGAAAAACTTCTTCCACAGTGATGGCCGGCAGGCATGAAAACTCCTTGACCTTGCAGCGTCCTGAATAGCAGGGCGCGCAGGGGATGTCTTTTTGAAATACCCTGTAATGCTTGGCCGGCGGAAGATGCCTTTTGAAATCCGTCGGACCGAACAAAGCCACGAATTTGGTGCGCAAAGCCGCCGCGATATGCATGGGCGCGCTGTCGCCCGTGACCACAAGATCCATTCTCGCGATCAGGGCGATCAACTCCTGCAGGCTCGTTTTCCCCACCAGGTTCGTAACAAAAGGGAGATTTTCCTGATTAAAACGGTCGGCAAGCGGTTCGGCCTTTTCGTCACCCAAAAGAAAAATCCTGGCATTCATCTGAGTGCCCAGCTTCACCGCGAGGTTGAGATAATGCTCAACGGGCCAGTTTTTGGTAGGCCAGCCGGGGCTTGCGGCCAGCGAAAACGCGATAAGCCTTTGCGTGTCATTGATCCAGGCATCCTCAAGCAGCGAATGAATCCTTTTATTGTCATCCTCCTTAACCCAGAGTTCAAGTTTGTCCTCAAGCTCGCTGATTCCGAGAAGATTCAAAAGTTTAAACTGATGCTCCACCGGAGGAACAGGCATGGGCACAGGCGCGGCACGGTGCGTGAGAAAACGGCTGGACAAGCCGCGGTCATGGCCGTAGCGAAGCGGAATACCCGCCCAATAAGCCAGGAGATGCGTCTTGAAATTATTCTGCAAATCCACGGATATATCAAACCGCTCCGTCTGAAGACGTTTGGCCAGTTTCAAAAGTCGCACCCACCTTCCCTGTTTTCTCTGCCGGTCAAAAGTCCACACTTCATCCAGATAGGGACAAAGCTTCATGACCCCGTACCAGCGCGGGTCGACCAGCAGAGTAATAAAAGCCTTGGGGTATTTTTTCCGTATCATACGCAAGCTCGGCACGGCGAGTATCAAATCCCCCAAAGAACCCAATTTGGTGACCAGGATTCGCTTATGCGCCAGTCCATGCTCATACACACGGACGGTTTTTCCCACCATATTCTGGAGCGAAAATTCCCTTTCTACCTTTTCTCTAAGGTTTTGGGCATATTCCCGCGCTTTTTCAGGATGCTCGTACAATTCAATCCAAGACCGCGCCAATTCCTGTTCGTCATTGACCGGAACCAGCAATCCCGTCTTCTCATGCTCTACGACTTCCACCACGCCGCCCACCTGCGTGGACACCACGGCCGTTCCCGATGCCCCGGCCTCAATCAATACCCTGCCGAAAGCTTCCGGCACATGGGTGGTCAAGGTGAGAACATCCGCCTGTTCAAGAACGTCGGGGATATCGTCTCTTCTTCCCAGGAAAAGGATTTCCTTTTCAAGACCGAGTTTTTTCACCAAACCCTTGAGTTCATCCGCGTATTTTTCTTTTCCTTTGTCGGGACCGCCCACAATCCAGCCCTCGAGATTGGGAATACGCTGCCTGGCAAAGAGAAAAGCCTTGATAAAATGCGCGTGACCTTTAATCGGAGTGAGACGCCCCACATTGGCGATTACAAATTTTGATTTGCGGCGTTCAGACAGCCCCTCGCCTGCCGCTCGGGACTGCTCGGCCTTCGGCGGCCACACGGCCGC
>ASOC01000050.1 GCA_000405945.1 Candidatus Omnitrophus fodinae SCGC AAA011-A17 | reverse complement strand
CTGCGGATTGATCTTGGCTTCAAGTGTGAAGGACAGCGCATCCGATTGGCGGGAATTGATACTCCTCCGATTGATGAAGCGAAAGGCTACGAAGCTTTTGAGTATGTCCGGGATCAATTAGCTCGCGTTCCTTTTGTCATGGTCCGGACGCACAAGATTGATATCCACGGGCGTTACGTCGGGGATGTGTTCTACTCCTTCTCCGAGAAAAACTACACCAAGGTTTTCCGGGAAGGCCGTTACCTCAACCAGGAACTTCTCGACCGCGGACTTGCCCGGATGGTTTAGAGGAAAGCAAGAAGAGAGGGCCTGTTATCCAGCCATGAAACCGAAAATTCTGCGCGTTATTTCCTGCTTTGTCTTGTTGACGTTTTCCATCCAGCAGATTGGGTTTGCTTTTGAAGCGCCGCTGAATCTCAAGCTCAAGACCTACGGTCATGGCACGCTTTACAACTTTGCGCATCAAAAATGCCATCAAAGCAAATATCCCAAATACAAAAGACACTAACCCTGCAAAGACAAGGGTTTTTTTAGCAATGACTTCAATGTCCATAAATTTATACCTCAGGATAGAATATCCGATAATAAACACATACCCAACAATCAGATACACCCCCGTAGTAGGGAGAGGCACCTTAAATCCTTGAAAAAATAAAGTTATTCCGCCAAAATATGCGACTCCTGTTGCTATCAAAAACAAAGTCATGTGTTTCTTTCTAAGTCCGACAACCCTTTTATAATTCCAGGCCACAACAATATACGAATGCATTGTGCACCACATAAAAAAAAGCGTAAAAACGATATAAAGAGGACCACCTAAGGGCTGGTACGTGTACGAACCGAAAGACCATAAGCCGACAACATAGAGAGGAGTAAAAAAGAGAGCTAGTGCATTAACAATACCAAAAATTAGATACGCCCTGAAGACGCTCCTATTTTCTTGAGACTTTCCGGCCACATCGCAACTGAACTTGAAAAAAAATGGGCCTATCATCGCCGCCATTGCCTGACAATACTTATTCCATATAAGCGTCGTCTCGTATGGAAGCGCTCCTGATAAAGTGACGCCATAGCCAAATGCCCACAGCGTGATAAAAAAAGCCCACCAGAAATAAGAGCGGGCAAGGGGTGTAAATGCTCTACCAATGAAAATAAGGGCCCAAAAAATAATGTTAATGATTACTATGAGAAATGCCCCTAATGAGTCTATGTGGCCCATCTTCAAATATTCTTATTCGGCCTTAAGACAGGCAGAAGGAGATCGAGGAACAATTGGGGGACTGGAGGAAAACTTTGCTTCACCTCGTCATAAAATCCAATTTTTTGCCAACCATGACCAACCAGTTTGTTATTCCCAGCATTAAAATATTCGAATATTAACATAAAACTGTATTTCAAAATTGACTTAGCGGTAACTTCTATTCGCAATCTATCGCCGAAATAGGTGTTATCATGAAATCGATGATACAAAGAATGCGTAATCATTCTAAGCGCCTTGTTGTTTTTAAAAAACTCATCAGCCGCCGGATGTTCCAGTAAAAATTTTTCTCTTGCCTCACCCTGCCATTCGATATAATTTGAGTAATAAGTATTACCAAACAAATTAGTCTGTCGTAATAATATCTGCTTTTCATAAACAAATTTTTCCTTGGGGTATTTCCAATTTTCGGCAGATTTTTTCAATAAGCTTGGCATAGTTATTCCCCTCAAGATTTACTCAACTTGATTTTGGAAATGTAATCGGCGATTTCACCGACTTTTCTTTTAGCCATCAACTCTTCCGCATTAACGGAAATATTAAAATCTTTCTCGATCTCTGCCATAAGGTCCATCGCTTCCAAACTATCGATTTCCAGATCGTCATAAATATCCGTGGTGAAATTTATTGCTGGTTTTCCTGACATATTTTTTTCACGGACGACCTGTAAAAACCTTTCGATTACTGAAATCAGCTCTTTGCCAATTTCATCCAGCTTTGTATCCATAGCTCCTCCCTGCCATCAAGTCTTCTTTGGTGGCTTAATAAAAACCAAAGATGCGTTATTAGACCCAAATCCAAATGAATTCGACATGACAACATTCACATCTTTTTTTCTTGCCTTATTCGGGACGTAATCCAGGTCACACTCTTCGTCAGGATTATAGAGATTAATCGTTGGGGGGATACAATTATGCGTGACGGATAAACAACCAGCGACTGCCTGCAACGCACCAGATGCACCGATCGTATGACCTATCATCGACTTGATACTACTTACGGGAATATCAAAAGCACGCTTGCCCGCGAGACTTTTAATTGCTTTTGTCTCCGCTAAGTCATTAAATTTTGTGGAAGTGCCGTGGGCGCTTATATAATCAATATCTTCCACCCTCAACTCCGCATCATTCAAGGCTTCTTGCATGGCTTCTTTTGCATCTTCTCCAGTAGGATCCGGAGCCACCATATGATAGGCACCGCAGTTCGAGCCAAAACCAGCCACCTCTGCATAAATAGTCGCACCTCTTGTCAAAGCATGATTCATCTCTTCAAGAACTAAGCAAGCAGCTCCTTCACCCATTACAAATCCATTCCGGGTTTTATCGAATGGACGCGATGCAGTTTCAAGATTGCCATCGACGGGCGTCCCTAATACCATCATCGCTTGATACAATGCCATATTAACAAGACTGATTGTTGCTTCAACCCCTCCTGTTATAGCGATATCGACTTTACCGTTCCTGACTTTATGAAAGGCCTCACCAATCGCCTGGGCACTTGATGAGCAGGCAGTAGAA
Organism: Candidatus Omnitrophus fodinae SCGC AAA011-A17; assembly: GCA_000405945.1. Taxonomy (GTDB): domain Bacteria; phylum Omnitrophota; class Omnitrophia; order Omnitrophales; family Omnitrophaceae; genus Omnitrophus; species Omnitrophus fodinae. The sequence goes on along the minus strand of ASOC01000050.1, from coordinate 12,185 downwards.
ATGACTTGGTTCGGTCCCTTTATTTTGTATTGAAGCGCGATATACGCGGAAACAGCATTCGGACTAATGCGAGGAACTGAACTGGCCGCAACTTTTTTAGGATTTGAGGTCTCGAGCAATGTGAACATCATTTCTTCGTGGAAATTCAATCCTCCGAGACCAGAACCGATAATAACGGCGGCTTTTGCGAGATCATTATTCCCCTCTGCTAAGTGGGCATCGTCCAATGCCATCTTAGCCGCTGCTACTCCAAATTGGGCAAATCGATCTGTTTTACGCACAACTGCGATTGGCATGTAATCGGCCGCATCAAAATTTTTAACTTCAGCCGCAATTTTTATATCCAAAGTCGACGGATCAAATCTTGTAATAGGCCCAATGCCACTTTTACCTGCGAAAATGGCGTCAGTAAAAGCTTGAATTCCCTTACCGTTTGGGGCCAGCACACCCATACCTGTAACTACAACACGTCTAGTCATAAATATTCGCGGACCGTTATTAATAACTGATCAAGGTCAAAAGGTTTAAGAATGACTTCCCCCAGCAAATCCGCTTTCAATTCTTCGCTTGCATCAGCGTAACCAGTTATAAAGATAATCGGGATATCTTTCGGAGTATGCTGCTTTACAATACCGCGAATTTCACGTATGCCCTCAACTCCATTTTTCCCGGGCATACGAATATCAGAAACAATCAAATCGAAATCTTGCCGTTTAATTTCATCAATCGCCTTAAAGGCATCCGAAGCAGAAGTCACATTATATCCGGCCTTACATAAAAGATTTTGCACGCTCTTTCGAACCAAACCATCGTCGTCAATGACCAAAATTTTTTTCGTATCCACTATCTTTGCTCTGCTCCTGTTTGAATATCCTGCCCGCTCGTATACCTATCGCCTTTTTTTACCTCTTCTTCAACCGGTCGGATGCCAGAATTCCGGTCCTTCCTCACAACTTTTTCCTCAATAAGAGATTGCCATTATCTTCGCGTTCGACAATCGTCTTTTTTGTTTCCTCTTCAATCCATTGAAAAATTTGATCTTGCCGAAACCGCCAGTGCTTACCAATCTTGAAAGCGCTTGGGATTTTCTGTTTTCGGGCAAGCTCATAAACAGTATTTTTAGGGATTTTCAGTTGCTCACTCAATTCTTCAGCCGTTATTAGTTCAACCTTCTTCACTTCTTTATGCTCCATTCGATATTGGGTTTAACACGGTTATCACGGTTAATTGTATGAATTCTATCACTGCTATGACGAATCATTCAATATAATAAAAATGACGCTCTCTGTGGCGCTGGTGACCACAGAGTGTCCATAGCGGTGTAAAAAGAAGTGGATTCAGACCAAACGAGAGAGAATGACAAGAAAGCGATAAATTTATGTCAGGTAATAGATTAGCTTACATTTCAACGGGTTGCGCAAAACTTCCTGTGAGGTTTAGCAAACCGCCGCCATAGGCCAACTAGGCGACCTCTCCAAAAAGAATCTAGGGGGAATTTTTAGTGTAATGCCGGAGGGGGTAGGATTTGAACCCACGAGGGCCTTACGACCCTAACGGTTTTCAAGACCGCCGCTTTCGGCCACTCAGCCACCCCTCCATGAAAAATGTTTCCTAATCGCCCGGCCCGTCAATGGGGTCGCCGAAAGCCCTTGCTTTCAGCCACTCAGCCACCCCTCCGGTGAAAGAGACCCTAAATCCAGTCCTTGGCTTTTTTTCAAGCCAAGGGCAGCCACCCCGCCATTATCCAAAAAACCACCCACAAGTAAAGGATAAAGGTTGGCAAGTTATTTTAAAATGCCCGCGGCAAACTTAAAAAACTTCCCAATCAGTCGGATCCAGTGGTTCTTCCAGCCCATCCAAAAAGCCTTCAGCCCCTGACCGTATTTAAGTCGGATATATCTCGGCTCTGGAAAAAAATACCCAAGCACCATAAGAGTCTTTTCTCGAAATGACAATAACCGCAACCCGGCCAGTTTAGTGAAAAAAACTTTCTCCTTTGGAACCAGTGCGCTATCGGCTATGGCCATGCAGATTGCTTGAGTCTCTTTTGAGCAATCCGTTAATTCGCATATCTGAAAGAAAAACTCATCAACCGCCTTTATTAATCGCTCCAAAATATTACAGCTCTCCGGTTTTAACGTCGCTTGTCCTGTAAAAAATTCTTCTGCCTGCATGTGATATTTTTCTATAGCCATGGCCAAATCCAGCAGCTGATAAAGAAAAAGCTAATCCTGGCTAAAATCATTTCCCGCCTGGAACAGCAGGTGACTGGCCAGATGAGAAGGGTTCAAAAGGTAAACCTTGCTGCCAAGAGAAGGGCACCGCTCCGCGTCGCGCCACGCATCCTCCGGGAGCCATTCCGCGAATTTGCCTCCGATAAAAAGCCGGGGCCGCCATTGAAGATCGATGTCCACACCCTCCCGGACGCGGCTTCCCTTTCCATTGATTTTTTCGCTAATGCCAGTGTGCCAGAGATTGATAAGCAGCGGGGTAAAAAAATCTTGGTTTTCAAGAATCGCATGCATAGCCGGAACATCCTTTTCTTTTATCAAAAGATCCATATCCCCCATGCGCCTTACCGGAGTTTCCTTATAAACTGTTTGTGTCAATGCAATCCCTTTCAAGGGAATAACGGGTATCCCGGCATCTTCAAAATAGCGGTTGTATTTTTTAAATTCCGCCATTTTGGCCCTATTGTCCAAGACCGCCTGCTGCACATCTTTTTCCATCAACATCCGGGTCTCGGCAGGAATATCTCTGAAAGCGCCTGCCTTATCCAAGGCAAGCGTGACAAAGGGGAGAACCCTGTGACGGAAAGCGAGGGCGATGACAGGTTGCCAATCTGAAACGGCTTTTACTTTTTGAATAAGCGGCTCTGCCCGTCTCGATTCAAAATGCACAAAAAACCTAAGGGCTGCGAGGATTAAATCTATTTCCGGAGAGCAGGTCTTTTCCATGATTTTAGAAAAATCACCTCACAATATTATTCAAATAATATAAAGACGTGTATAATATCACACTTATGTACGCGGTTGAAATTGAAGGCTTAGAAAAAACCTACGAACCAGTGCCGTTTTCAAATAATACGAAGGCTTCCAGGGCACTGGATGGTGTCAGTCTCAAAATTGAACACGGCACTATTTATACCCTACTAGGGCCTAATGGTTCCGGAAAAACAACTCTGCTTAGAATTCTCTCCGGACTTATTCCTCCGTCTGCGGGCAAAGCGAAAATATGCGGCATTCCCATTGAAAATCAAACCGAGATCTCAAAAAAAATCGGCTTTTTGTGGCCCGGAAGAACCGGACTCTGGCCGTTTCTGACCGGCAGACAAAATCTTAAATATTTTGCCTGTCTCTACAATATGCTGCCCGACTTGGCAGACAGTCGAATTTCAGAACTGATTAAACAGCTAGACATCCGGAATCGTGCGGATTATCCTGCAAGCAGTTATTCATCAGGAATTTTTCAGCGATTTCTCATTGCTCGCGCCATGGTCCATAATCCGGAACTGCTTTTAATGGACGAGCCCATGGTTTTTCTTGATTTACCAACAACCCGTGAATTACATAGTCTCTTACGGGAATTTGTAATCCAAGATATGAAAAAAACCATTTTCCTGACAACTCATCAACTGGAAGAAGCTCAAACCATTTCTGATGTTTTAGGTTTCCTTCATCAGGGAAAATTGGTGTGGGAAAAAAATGCATCTATTTTTCGCGATAACAGAGAGAATCTTCTTTCAGAATATCTTCTGGCTATAAAAAACGGTGCGCCATGACCGTTCTGAATCTTTTTAAAAAATTCAGACTTCTAATCGGCACATTTTATAAACAGGACAGTCAGCTTTTATTTAGCCTCCTGCCCCGATATCTATGGGCCATTTTTATCTGCATGATATACCGGTTTGTTTTTCAAGCCGCTCTCTCGGGCAAATCCGTTCATGTCGATCAATACGCCCTGCCGTTCCCAATTTTTTTAATATCCGGAATCGCATCGGTTCGCCTTCTTGTATTCTCCTTGAGAATCTTTGAAGACACCATCGCCAATATCCGAAAAAGCGTCCCCCTTGCCGAATTGCTCATGACGCCCACCAGCCTCTGGGAAATCATGCTGGCCCATACAGCATGGAAGGGATTCTTGGCAATTAATGAACTTATTGCCGTTCTCATATCTTCGAAAATACTCCTTAATATTCCGTTATCGCCTTTTTTCCTCTTCCCGGTTGTGGTTTCCGGAGCGCTTACCGTGCTGTCCTATGCCGGCATTGGCATGACAATTTCAGCGGCAAATCTTTTTATAAAAAAAGCGGATCCGATTTTTACTATATTGAATCAGATTTCCACTGCTTTTTGCGGCGTTTTTTTTCCGATCGCACTTTTCCCTTCCGTTATAAAACTTTTGGCCCTCAGCCTTCCGTTAACACACGGCCTCAACATTGTAAGGCTTTCTCTGGCGGGCGCCTCGCTCGATAAAATAGCGCCAAGCATAATAGGATTTACGGTCATAACGGCTTTTTTTATGTTAACCGGAATTGTTCTGCTTCAAAGAAGCCTTGTTTGGGCGAAAAAAAATGGCAAGCTATAAACGATCTCCCGACGTCATTGTTAAACAAGCCGAGGAAGAGCTGGTGGTTCTCCATCCTAAAAGCGGCAATTACTACACCCTGAATGCGCTTGGAAGAGACATTTGGGAATATTGCGCTGAGCCTAAAAGCACGGCGGACATTATCAGCTTCGTTTCACGGGCGCATGATTTGTCCCCGGAAGATGCTCAAAGGGATGTCGCGCCCTACCTGGAATCTTTGGTTGCGGAACATCTCTTTGAGCAAATTTCTTCCTAAAGCATGTCTTCCCACCTGGCGGCGGTAGAGCACATTGAAGAAACCCTCAAAAAAGAAGGCCGCCTTGTGATTTCGGCGGTTGGCTACAGCATGCTGCCGCTGATTTCCCCAAACAGCTCCATAGAAATTCAAAAATGCGATGAAGCATCCTTGAAATTAGGCGATATTCTCCTTGTTAAAAGGAACAACTCCTTTATTCTGCACAGGCTTTGCGAAATCCGCTTCAATAACCGCCTCGTTTTCATAACCAAAGGCGACAACGCCCGCCGGCACGACACTCCGGTTGAGGGGTCTATGGTGCTCGGGAAAGTCGTCGCGGTTGGATCGTCAAAATTCAAAAAACGACTTTGGCATTTTGCCAATCAAGTCATGATTGTTTTTACTTTCAGGGCCTATGCGGCCTATAAACATCTCTCTCAAAAAAAATGGTACAAAGCCCTTTCCGGAGTTCGGGCGTTTTTTGTCAAGCGGAAATCGCTGGTGTTTCCGATTGTGACAAAATTGGGCTCTCTGCCCCTTGCACTTGCTCATAGCCAGCAAAAGCTGCACTACGCCTATCAGTGGGCCCGGGTGTCAATCTTGTTACCCAAAACGCACATTGTGAAATTTCTTCCCGCTGATTCAGCCGATGCCGCTGGTCGTTTGTGGGAAAGAGTCTTTCCGGAGTTGAGATTTGAAAGTCATGAATCGCTAAAATACTATTTGTTTTTTCATTTTTTATCAAATCGTCCCATCTGCTTCTTGGCCATGAATAAAGACCGATGCGTCGGACTTATCAGCACCGCCGGGCGATTTCCCACTTCCCGGGGGCAATTTATCTGCTCACTTGAAGCCCTTGCCGCAGACCCGGATTTTAAGCGTAAAGGTGTGGGGTCCGCATTGCTTGACAGATTAAAGGGAGAATGCCAAAATCAAAACATTGCCCAAATCACAACCTGCAGGAACAAAATCTTTTTCCCCGGCCTCCAGCCCGAACATCATGGGCAGGCTATTGATTTTTTGGTCCACTATGGCTTTGAAAGCCCGCGGTTTATGGAAGAAATGATTCTTACCTCCCGGACTTACAAAAAATCCGAATCGGCAAAGCGTATTAAAAGGCAACGTAGCGGCAAGGCGTTCTCGTTTGGCTTGCTAAAACCCTCTCAAAAGATGGCGTTTTTAGAATTTTTGAAGCAAAAAGATTATGCTTTGTTCGACAGTTATTCGAATTGCGACTGGAGTTCTTTTTTTGAGAGCCAAAATAGCTGTGGCATTTTTTTAGCGGAACAGCAGGGGAAAATTATTGGCTGTATTCGCTATGATGCTCTATTGGGAAAAACGGGTCCGGCGCATTTATTTAGGGGGCTGGAATTAAGCCAATTACCTGATATCGACTTATCCAGGAGCTATATCTTAAACCAAATGTTTGTACCTCAAACATCACAACATCCGGAAATAAGGGGCCTGTTTTTTGCTTCCTTCTTTGATTATCTATTTGCTGATGCCGGCAGGATTGCTATTTGGGACACACAAAACGCATCATTCTTTTCTCAGTTCGGCGCCCGCAAAATGAATGCGTATCTTTCCCTCCATGCTCAAATTTCTACGCCGTCATAGAGCTAATCAGGCGCAAATTGCCTTCGCGGGTAAGGCGGGGTGGCTCATAAGCTGCTTTGCGGGTAGAGTGCTTAGCCTTCGTTGCCTTTTTTTTCGATTTCTTTGCCATAAACCTTTATCTCCTATATGCTTAAAATATACACACCATTGTTAAGAAAATCCAATTCATGAAACTGCCTATCTCTGCTCTTATTTTAGCCAAAAACGAGGAAAAGACAATACGTTTCTGCATAGCCCCCCTTAGAGACCACGTACAAGAAATCATTGTCTGCGATACAGGCTCAAAAGATAAGTCTGTTGCAATAGCCCGGTCGCTTGGCGCCAAGGTCATGAAAATGAAGCTGAATAACGACTTTGCTGTCTTACGAAACGCCATGATTGAAAAAGCCTCCTGCCCCTGGCTTTTACAGATGGATGCTGACAGCAGAATCGCGCCCCGGGATGTCACCCACCTCCGAAGGCTAATCTCCAGGAGAAACGTTTATGCCTATGATTTCCCGAGACACAACTACACTAATGATTTCGGTTTATTCAGTTCGTGGCATCCTTGCAAAAAGGAATACCCGCAGGAAGAAAGATTTTCAAAAATGCCCGGGTATTATCTCTCCTCTCAAATCCTGCTCTTCAGAAAAGACTCTCGCTTAAAATATGTCTTCCCTGTTCATGAATCTTTACGGCCAGCTATTAATAAGCATGGTTTGCGCCTGGCTAAAAGCGCTATCCCCTTCCATCATTTTGAATTGAACAAGGGAATGGCCCGGCATCGGCGCAAGCATCTGTTCTACTTGCGGCTCGAACGCAAGACTATCCGCCGCTGGCCCAAAGAGCCGGCCGCTTATGCCAACTTGATTCGTGATGTTTTATTTACAAAAAATAATTTGCGGGAAGCTGAAATAGCGGGCAAAAAATTGACGCCGCTGGCTCCTGGCAATGCAGACTTCTGGTTCTTGCGGGCCTTGGTTGCGATGTGCCTTAAGAAATGGCATGAGGCCGATCGTTTTATTTCAAAATCCACTAAAATTAAGGCCTCCGGCGATAACTTGTGCCTTAAGGGATGGATTGAGCTAAAGAAAAATCGACTTGATGAGGCAGAGCTTTTCTTGCGCCGCACGATTCAAAAGAAAAAAGATAACCCGCTCGCCTTAAATTTGCTGGGTGTTCTTAAAGAGCGCTCCAACAAGCCGCTTGAAGCCATCCGTTATTTTACGCGGGCTATCAGAATTTTTCCGGTTTATGAGGACGCCTTGTTGAATCGGGCGGCAAAATACGAACAAACGGGTCAATACAAAAAAGCTCTTTCTGACTATCACCGGCTTATTGCGCTGAAGCCCAACGCTTTTGCTTTGCGGCGAATAAAAATATTAGCCCATCTATTGCGCCGCTAATACGCCCCCCGAACTGCCCCCAACGCTATCAACGAGGCGTACTTCGCGCTGAACGATCTCTTCCAATTCTCCCAGCTATAATGTTTCTTGATAAATTCTCTTGCCCGCCTACCCATTGCTTCCCTCAACTCCCGGCTTTTCAGCAACCGCACCGTCTCCCGCGAGAAGTCGCCGGGATCATCGGCAATGCAAATCCCTCCGGAATCGGCGATTCCGGGAGTGCCGTCAATGGCTTTTGCTGTTGCCACCACCGCTTTTCCCATGCTCATCGCGAAAAGAATTTTCAGCTTAACTCCTCCGGTCGCGGTCCGCAGCGGCGCGACGCACACCGAGGCCTCTGCCATGTATTTTCGCGTATCCGGCACGTTTGCTTCAAGCGCGTTCAATGGGTCCCGAGCCAAAGAACTAAGCTCGGGCGACGGGTTTCGCCCGACCGCGACGAAACGCGCCGCCGGGATTTCCTGCCTTATTAAAGGGAGGATGTCCTTCGAGAAAAATTTTATCGCCTCGATATTCGTTCGGTACGAGAGAATGCCGGTAAAAACAATAGAAGGGCTCTTCTCTTCTTCCGGCGCCGGAGCAAAGTAGTCCGCATCCACCCCTATTCGTATGGTCTCCGCCCGGGCTTTCGGATTCTTCTCCAACAGCCACCGTTTTTCCTCTTCCGAAAACACGAAGACATGCCGGAAGCGGCCGAGAAAGTTCTTTTCCCAAAGAAGGGCGCACTGATAGCGGATCCGGTAGTAAAGGCCCCAAGGGGATTTGCCATTGGTTTTAGCTACTTCAAAAAACCAGCGGCTTAGACTGTCGCCGTAGAAAAGAATGGCGGGAACTCTTTCCGGAACATCGGAAAGATACATGACGGAAAGCGGATCACAAAAATGCACGCTATGAGGACGCGCATCGTGAATCACCTCCCGCACCCGTTTCGAGAAAGTGTCAGAATAGTAGGCATAAAACGGCAGGGTCGCGAAACGCAGCCAAAAAGCACGCGCCGTGAGAAAACGAAAGGTATTTTGAAAACATTTCGGGATTGGAACCGTATAAATATTTTCGCAGTATTTACCGTAAGCCTTCTGGACGCGCGCCGCGCCGGCATTGTCGTGAACACCGCACAGCAAAATGAACTGAAAATCCGGGGAAAGGGCACGGAGGTGGTTTAAAATCACGTAGTCCGCATCTTCATAAACCGGATAGTATTGATCGTCAAAAGCGATCAGCAGAATTTTTATCATCCTTACACGGCCTTTGATTTAATAGAGAGTCAAACTGCGGCGCCGCCCGATCATGCGGCTTCTTTTGACGAAATGCGAAAACCTCCTATTTCGAAGCTTCCATGAGAACATGGGAACTCAGCCCCCTTAAAAACAAAAAACGATTCAGCGCCCAGAAATCAAAACGGCTTAAAGGAAGCAGCGCTTTTTTAAACCATCGGCTTCCCAAAAAATAGGCAACGCTCGGACGGGTGATAAGGCCGTGATAACTGAAAGAAACCTTGGAAAATCGGCTCTGAACAAAAAGCAAATCTTCCTCATCGAGCTCCCGCTCTGACGGAGTCACCGGATAATCCGGGTGAAAAGGCAGCCGTTTATGAATAGCTCTCATCCGCTTCGATAAACACACGGGTTCCATCGCAAAGAACTTACCGCCCGGCTTAAGGGATTGATGTATTTTGTTCACCGCTTTTCCCACATCCATATGATGAAGGGATTTGTGCGTATAGGCCATATCGAAACGGTCCTTCAGGTCCAAGGATTCCGCGGCTCCAATTTGAAACTCAATTCTATCCGCGAGACCCATTTCTCCCGCGAGAGAACGCGTCGCTTCCGCGGCTCTTCGAGAAAGATCCACGCAGAGGACTTTCGAGCCGCACTGCGCCAACTCCAACGCAATAAGATCAATCCCGCCGCCTGCAGACATAACAGATCCCGCCCCTGCGCCTTCTTTCAAGCGCGCAATGAATTCCAGCTCGCCGCATAAAAAAGGCTCCTTGTCATAAAGGAGAGACCCTTTCGTCATCTGGCCGTAAGTCTCATTCCAGTATCCGGCTTCTTCAATCTCCCTGGTCATGTCCCTCATACCATTGTGAGAACGCGGCTGGTGAAAACCATTCCGCTCCCAAATGACGGATGGCGTAAGTAGCGTTAAAATCTTCGTTCACCGGCAGGCCCGGAATTAGAAATATTTTTCTGCCGAGCGAATGCGCTTCAATCAAAGTCGCAATCCCCGGCTTGGTGATCACGCTTTGGCATTCTTTCATCAGCGGGGCAAGGCTAGGGAGGTTTTCATGCACCCGGATAGGGCATGCGGTGGATAGCCTGCGCATCTTTTGGGCAAGCGCGGAATTGTCACCGCAAACAACATGACCAAACCACCCGGACAGCCGCCTGGTTAGAGCGCGTACGACGGTCTCCACCCGGCCGAGCCCCCACCCGCCCCCGGTAATCAATATTTTGTGGAAGTCGCCTGCTCCGCAATCCGCTTTCAGAAATTCCCGCCGCACAGGCAAGCGCATTTTCAAAACCACCGGTTTTTTCCGGCGCCGGATATGCCCGGGAAGCTCCGCTGGATCCAGGGGGGTGCAAAAAAAATCGATATTTTCCCAGAAAAGATACTTCCACCCCAGGTTAACGCCATATTCGGCAAGAACGGCATAAATGGCCGGCGGTTGTTTCAACCTTCCCCGGATGGCGCCCGCCCAGAACGCGGCCCGGTGGCTGACGCAAATCAGTGTCCGCGGCTGAAATCGTTCGATTTCATGGACAAGTTTTAGCGCCTGCTCACCCGCCGAATTTCTCTGTTTCAAATACTTGCGGCGATAAAAAAAGGGGACCTTATACATGAGATGCAGCAGGGACGGGAAAGTGTCACAAATTTTTCGATAACGAAGAAGTTCTTTTGAAACGGCTGCCTCATCGAGAAAATCTTCAACGGCAAAATGCCTGACAGGACCGGCACCGTCAAGCCGCTCCTGGATGGCTTGTCCGACCCTGTACATTCCCCATCCCGCGCGATTACTCAGGACAAGCACGGGGTACGGCAACGTCAGATTTTCTATTTCACAAATGGGTTCTTCTGGAGTCATAAAGATAAAGCGCGTTACATTTGCTGCAAACCGGAAGGAGCTTTTTTTTAAGCAGGGCCCGGAATTTTCGGTATCTTTCGGAATTCCATATTTGATCGAGGGACTCCTCCTTCACATTGCCCACAACGATATCAGGATAGAGTTTGCAGGCAACCACATCCCCGTTCGGCTGAATGTCCATGCGCAGCCATTGCTTGTTGCACATCGTCCGGCCGAGCGGATTTTCGGGCTTGTCCAGGTATGTATTGATTTGGTCTGCCGAATCGAGCGGCGGCATCCATGAAATCTGGATGGGCCATTTTCTTGCTCTAATATTCTCGAATTGCTCCGCCAAACCTCGCCGGTCAATTGTGTAGGGATTCAGGTATCCCCGGTGAGACTTGGGTTCCAAACCAAAATTGATTTTGACAAACTCTTCGTATTCGGCCGCTTGCCGGGGGCCGATAAACCAGCATAAATTCAGAACAACCCAGTCCGCCCCTGCGCGAACCATTTCCTCGCAAAAATATCCCAGGGTCGGCGTATTCTCCGGAAGGACGGTCAGTTCAATGCCCACATAGGGCGATCGGCCGGATTCTTTGATTTCCTGCAACCCACTTATCACTTTCCTAAACGCCCCGGCCCCCCGGATTTTGTCGTTTTCAGGTTCCAACCCGTCCAACGAAACCGTCAAGGCAAGATAGGGATTGCCGGCGATTTCCTCTCTGAATTTTGACAGAAGAAGCCCGTTCGTACAAACGTAACAAAATTTTCTATGCCCCCTCAGCTTCATCAGAAGATCGGCAAACCGGGAATATAAAAAAGGTTCGCCGCCAAACAAAATAAAATAAACATCTTGGTTTTTATTATCCTCAATGATTTTTTCTACAACGGCATAATCAAGTCCCCGGTTCATTTCTTCCGCGCTCTCGCCGCGACACCACCCTTCGCTGCCCCATTCAAAACACATCTTGCAACGTAGATTGCATTTGTAGGTCAGAACAAATTCATAGGCCTGGGGAGAAGCGGACTTTTCGGGATAACCCGCTCTGGCAACGCTCTCGATTCTGTGAAAGGAAACCATTTTTTTCCAAGCCACATGGCTGAAATACCGGGGATGATCGTGAAAGAGCCTGAAAAAGGGCGTCACCGTCGAAAGGTTCATGCGCCCCTCCTCTCTGCGGTCCGCGCCATCAACTCGCCGACCACGCGTTTGAGCTGAAGTTGGCGATGTTTTTTCCGCAGGCGGGCAATGCGTTTTTGCACCACCGCAGGTGGCACGGCTTCCCCCAACAGA
>ASOC01000049.1 GCA_000405945.1 Candidatus Omnitrophus fodinae SCGC AAA011-A17 | reverse complement strand
ACGGGCTGGGAGCCAAGGCGGTCGGGCAAATAGCCGTCCGAACCCTATTAACACTATGATGAACCCGAAAGGCAGACTGCTGCCGGGCAAGGACACGGGTAAAAGAAAGGGAATGGTGAGAATCATGCACAAGGGCAATAGCCCCCGGCTGCCGACTTTTTCCATGATATTTTGCAGGGTAAGCCCTTCCGGCGGAACACTGCCGGCAATATTCAAAAGGGATTTTGAGAAACTTTCCTCGTTTTTTGGGGTTTGCGAGTTTATCATGGGTTTATGCGATGATTCACAGTGAAGGATGCCCCGGCCATGGCCGGGGCATCCGGAACAGTACCTGCCCGGGGCTTGTAACCCCGGGCAGGTGGCCCGAGCGGAGCGAGGTCCCTTGACAATATAGCCTGCCTTGCGGATTACTTCAAGGGTAACAGAATTTGCGCTTACTTCACTGGAAATGCCTTCATTGACTTTTCTTAGGCTACTTTATATAATCGGCCTCCGTCACTCCTAACTTCCAATATATGAATAACTATTTATATAATTATCTATTTTTGGGGTTTTTTTTGGCTGTGGCCATTGTTTTCCCTTTGTTGGCTCTTCTTTTAGCGCGCATTGTGTCTCCCCAAAAACCGAGCGCGCTGAAGAATGCCACTTATGAATGTGGCGTAGAAGCCAGCGGCGACGCCTGGATACAGTTCCATCCCCAATATTACCTTTACGCCCTTATATTCGTGGTTTTCGATATCGAGACTATCTTCATTTATCCCTGGGCCGTGGCTTATAAGCACATGGGGCTTTTTGCTTTTGTGGAAATGCTCCTTTTTATCGCCATCCTGGCGGTGGGTTTGATTTATGCCTGGCGAAAAGGGATTCTGGAGTGGAAATAAAAATGGCCATTGATGAAGGCTTGAACAATGAGCTTCAAAAGCGGGGCATTTTTGTGACCACCCTCAATGATCTTTACAATTGGGGCCGGCGTTCGTCCATTTGGCCGCTTCAATTCGGCCTGGCCTGCTGCGCCATTGAAATGATAGCCACGGCCTGCGCCAAATACGATATCGCCAGGTTTGGGGCCGAGCTTTTCCGCCCCTCCCCCCGGCAGGCGGATCTCATGATTGTGGCCGGCACCGTGACCAAGAAAATGGCTCCCATGGTGGTCAGGCTTTACAATCAAATGCCGGAACCCAAATACGTGATTTCCATGGGTGCTTGCGCCATTTCCGGCGGACCTTTTCGCGACGGTTACAATGTGCTCAAGGGCATTGACCGCTATATCCCGGTGGATGTTCACATCCCCGGCTGCCCTCCGCGGCCCGAAGCCCTGCTGGACGGGCTTATCAAACTTCAGAAAAAGATTGATAGCCAGAAAATCGATCAAATGGACGGATACCGGGAAGAAAAAAGTTGCGAGTATCCCGTGCCTCAATACGGGAAAAAGGGCCTGGAGCCTAGGCATAATCCGGATTTTTTCACGCCGCGTCTGGATTGGCCTGAAAAAAATACCAAAGACAATCTTCGAATGCCGAATTATAAACCCGCACCGGCTCCCGCGCGAGCGGCTGGCTCGCCCCTGCCTGGTCAGGCCGCGACTGGCGGCCCGTCCGAGCAGGGGGTTGCTCCGGCGCAGCTAGCCGCCCAACCCCCCGCAAGTGAACAGGGTCAGTGATGAACGTCGAAGAAATAAAAAATGATTTGTTGAAACATGTTCCGGGTCTGGAACTCACGGTCGAGGGCGAGTCGTTTATTGTGCCCAAGGAAAAATTGCTGGAGGCGGCGCGTTTTCTCAAGGAGAATGAAAAATACCGGATGGATTATCTTTCGTGCGTTACCGGAGTTGATTATTTGGCCCAGGCCGCTCGCCTGGGCCAGCCTGGGCAGGCCGCGGTTGGCGGCCAGTCCGAGCTGGCCTCGGGTTATCTGGAGTCCGTCAATCATCTCTATTCAATGGAAAAGAAGCATGGCCCAATTGTTTTAAAGGTGCGCGTCCCGCGGAGTGATCCGCGCATGCCGTCGCTGGTGCCCCTTTACCGCGGAGCGGAGTATCAGGAGCGCGAAGCTTACGACCTCCTTGGCATTATTTATGAGGGGCATCCGGATTTGCGAAGGATTTTGATGTGGGACGAATTTGAAGGGCATCCCCTTCGCAAGGATTACGTGGAAGAGGATCAGGACATTCGATGAGTGACACGGCTGTTCATTCCCAGGAACCGCAATTGCTTGAAGTTTCGATAGGTCCCCAGCATCCGAGCACCCATGGCGTGTTCCGGATGAATGTGGTGCTGGACGGCGAAACCATTGTGAAACTCAAGCCCGTGATGGGCTATCTTCACCGCAATCACGAACAATTGGCCGAGAATATGAGTTATCTCGCCAGCATGCCCTACACTGACCGCCTGGATTATATCTGTTCCATGACCAATAATTTTGCTTACGCGATGGCCGTGGAGAAACTTGCCGGAATCGATGTGCCGGAAAGGGCGCAGTATATCCGCGTTCTTATGGCTGAACTTACACGCCTTATCAATCACACACTTTTGGTCGGATTTTTGCTCAATGATTTAGGGGCTTTTTTCACCCCCACTCTTTACGCTTTCCGGGAAAGGGAAAAAATTCTGGATTTTTTCGAAGCCACGGCCGGCTCGCGCATGATGTGCAATTATTTCCGCTTCGGAGGAGTTAAAGCCGACCTTCCGGCCGGAGGAATGGAGCAGGTCAAAGAAATCGTGAAAAATTATTCCCGTTTTCTCGATGAATTTGAGCGCCTGCTGACAAGCAATGAAATTTTACGGTCCCGCTGTCAGAATGTCGGCATTTTATCCAAAGAATTGGCCGTGAACGCGAGTATCACAGGGCCCATACTGCGCGCCTCAGGCGTGAATTACGATATCCGTAAAGTGGACAAATATTCCATTTACGACCGGTTTGAATTCAAGGTGCCGCTCGGAAAAGTGGGGGATGTCTACGACCGGTATTACGTGCGCATTCTCGAGATGAGGGAAAGCATTAAAATCCTTCAGCAGCTTTTGAAACAAATGCCTGAAAAAGGTGAAATCCTAAGCGCTAAGGGCGCGGCCGCGGCCAAATCTCCGAGAATGTGGAAGCCGCCCGCGGGCGACGCTTACGGCCGCATTGAATCGCCCAAAGGCGAGCTCGGGTTTTATCTGGTAAGCGACGGCTCGCCCAAACCCTACCGCTATCATGTGCGTCCCCCAAGTTTTATCAATATCACCATTCTTGAAGACATGTGCCTGGGGCAAAAAGTTGCTGACGCCATCGTCATTCTCGGAAGCGTGGACATCGTTCTCGGTGAGGTGGACCGCTGATGTTCGGGTTCGGCGTATTAAAAGGCATGTCTGTCACGCTCTGGAATTTTATCCTTTCCTACGTTTATCCGAAGAAGGGCATTACCACGGTTCAATATCCTGAACAAAAGAAGGAAGTCGAGGAGAGGTTCCGCAATTTTCCGTTTCTTGTTTATGAAGGCGCGCCGGACAATATGCGCTGCGTGGCCTGCGATATTTGCTCCAAGGAATGTCCTCCCAAATGCATTTATATTATTCCGGAAAAGGACGCGCAGGGCCGCGTTCAGAAAAAGCCTGCCACGTTTGACATTGATTACGCGATTTGCATGAATTGCGGCATTTGCGAAGAGGTTTGCCCGTTTGACGCTATTTTTATGGATCACGAATATGAATTGGCCGAATACGAACGCTTGAGTTCTTTGCTGTATCATAAGGAAGATTTGCTGAAACCGGTGGAGCATTTCGCGAAAATCCGGCCTACGGATTACGGACGCATTGAGGCCACACGCGCGGCCAAGGGCGTGAAGGGGAGGGCGCAGCCTGTCGCTGGCGCACCGCCCAAACCGGCGGAAACTCAGCAAAGTCCACCGGCAACTTCATAGAGAGATTTTATGGAAACATCGGAATCTATATTTGTGGTGATCAAGAAAGCCATTTTGGGTTTTTTTCACGGGTTTCTTCCGGATTGGACCGTGGTCATTATTTCCATCTTGATTTCGGTCACCGCCATCGTGATTTTCGGCCCCGTGACCATGATGTTTCTCACCTGGCTTGAACGCAAAGTGGTGGGCCGTATTCAAAACCGATACGGTCCGAACCGCGCGGGTATTTTTGGGCTTCTTCAGCCCATAGCGGACGGCGTCAAGATGCTGACCAAAGAAGATATTGTGCCACGGGCCGCGGACAAGGTGACGCATTTCCTGGCGCCTGTTATTGTCGTGATCCCTGCGCTTCTTGTCTTTTCTGTGCTTCCTTTTGGCCGGGGTATGGCGGCCGTGAATTTAAACGTGGGGCTGCTTTTCTTTTTGGCGGTTTCCACCATGTCGACTATCGCTATTTTTATGGGTTCCTGGGGGTCCAGGAACAAGTTTTCGCTGCTCGGCGGCATGCGCGCCGTGGCGCAAATGGTTTCCTATGAAATTCCCATGGTGATGTCGGTGGTGCCCGTGATTCTCGTCACCGGGTCGCTTTCCATGGTTTCCATTGTCGAGGCTCAGCTTGGCGGGAAATGGTTTGTTCTCACGCCCTGGGGTTTTTTCGGGGCCATTGTTTTTTTTCTTTGCGGTGTGGCGGAAGTAAACCGCACGCCATTTGATTTACCGGAAGGCGAATCGGAAATCATTGCCGGGTTTCACACGGAGTACAGCGGCATGAAATTCGCGCTTTTTTACATGGCGGAATTCATGAGCGCTTTCGCCATTGCCGGGCTTACTGCCACCTTGTTTTTCGGCGGCTGGGACGGGCCCCTGCTTCCTTCCTGGTTGTGGTTTCTTGTCAAATCTTATGCCATGATATTCATCATGATATGGTTTCGCGGCACGCTTCCGCGCTTTCGCATTGACCAGCTCATGGGGTTTGCCTGGAAATTGCTGCTTCCGTTCGCACTTTTGAATATTTTCGTGGCCGCGTTGTGGCAAATGCTGCCGGCCCCGAAAAACCTGATTGTTTCCGGAATCGCCGAGGCCGTGATTCTTGTGATTGTTTTTTTTGCGTCGAGAAAAGATTCGCCTAAAAAAAGAACCTATGTTTTTGCGGATTAGGAAATTATGGACGTTTTACATAATTTAGCCAGATTAGGGTTTTTCGCGGCAACGCTGGTCACTTTGGCGGCGGCCGTGATGGTTGTGACGCTCAGGAATATTTTTCATTGCGCGCTGGCGCTTATTCTTGTCCTTCTCGGCGTGGCCGCCACGTATATTTCCCTGAAGGCGGAATTCTTCGCTGTCATTCAAATCCTGCTTTACGTGGGCGCTATCATGACACTTGTGATTTTTGCCATCATGCTGACCTCGCGCATAGGCGACAAGACGGTGCTTCAAAACAACCGGCAAGGGCTGATGTCTTTTTCGCTTCTCGCGCTATTCAATGCCTTCTTTATCGGATCCGTGATCAAGACATCCTGGCATCTCAATCCCGCTGCCATGACCGCCAATGTGGATGCCGGAGTTTTGGGAGCGGCTTTCATGAATGAATATGTTTTCCCTTTTGAAATTATTTCCGTGGTGCTCATTGTGGCACTCGTCGGAGCCATCATTCTAGGGAGGTCGGACCAGTGAACGCTATTCCAGTCAGTTATTACGTAATTTTTTCCGGGCTTCTTTTTTCCATAGGGCTTTACGGCGTGCTGGTGCGCAGAAATGTGATAGGGATTTTGATGTCCATTGAATTGATTATTAACGCGGCCAATATCAATCTCGTGGCTTTTTCACGTTATGTGGCGGCTAAGCCAGAGACCGGGCAGATTTTTGCCGCTTTTGTGATTGTTCTGGCTGCTTCCGCGGCCGCGGTGGGTTTGGCCATTGTGCTTTCTGTGTACCGGAACCGCCGCACTATTTATACGGACGAAATCAATTTATTAAAGTGGTAGCCGAGAGGGTTTCCCTCGAGGCAACCCCGTTTTTGTCTTAAAGCCAAAAACGGGGTGAGCAGAAAGGATGTTCATGGGTTACGCTGGTTTGATTCCATTTTTTCCGCTGCTGGCATTCACTGTCATTATTTTTAACCAGAAGCGGTTAGGGCATAAAAGCGCGCTCGTGGCCATTGCCGGCGTGGCGCTTTCGGCGATTCTTTCCACAGCGGTCATTGTTCAGGTGATCAGGGGAACGGTTTACCACACCACCTTTGACTGGATAAGGATAGGAGAACTTCGGCTCAATTTCGGAATGCTCATCGACCCGCTCACGGCCATGATGCTTTTTGTGGTGACTTACGTGGGATCCATGATTTTCATTTATTCCCAGGGGTATATGCAGGACGACCCGCGCTACCCCAGATTTTTTGCCTATCTCTCTCTTTTTATGTTTTCCATGCTCGGGCTCACGCTTTCCAATCATTTTTTGCAGCTTTACATATACTGGGAGCTGGTGGGGCTGTGCTCGTATTTGCTGATCAGTTTCTGGTTTGAAAAAGATTCGGCCGCCAACGCGGGACGCAAGGCCTTTATCACCACGCGCCTAGGCGATGTGGGGCTTTTTATCGGTATCCTGCTTTTATTTTCCGTAACCGGCACGCTTCAATTCAGGGATTTCACGCATGAATTCCTGGCCCAAAAGGGGGCGGGGCATGAAACGATCCTAACCATTGCTTGTATTCTTATTTTTGCCGGCGCTTGCGGAAAATCAGCCCAATTCCCGCTGCATGTGTGGCTACCGGATGCCATGGAAGGCCCGACTCCGGTTAGCGCTTTGATTCATGCCGCAACCATGGTGGCCGCGGGTGTGTATTTAGTCGTCCGTTCCGCGCCGATTTTTTCCAGCTTCCCGGATTCTTTGCAAGTGGTGGCTTGGATAGGCACCATCACGGCCTGCATGGCCGGCTTTATTGCTTTAACGCAGAACGATATAAAGAAGGTGCTGGCCTATTCCACCATCAGCCAGCTGGGCTACATGATGGCAGCCATAGGCGTGGGAGGATCCACGGCAGGCGCTTTTCATCTTATGACGCACGCCTTTTTCAAGGCACTGCTCTTTCTGGGGGCGGGAAGCGTGATTCACGGCACACACACGCAGGACATCCGCGAAATGGGCGGATTATTTTCCAAGATGAAAGTCACGGCCGTTACTTTTCTCGTGGCCAGCCTGGCCATTTCCGGCGTGCCGCCTCTTTCGGGATTTTTCAGCAAAGATGAAATCCTTACCGCGGCCTACGAATCCGGGAACATGGTGATTTACTACGCGCTTCTTGTCACGGCTTTTGTGACCGCGTTTTATATGTTCCGACTTTGCGCGCTGACCTTTTTCGGAAAACCGCGCAAGGAAATTCACGCCCATGAATCGCCCGCGGTGATGACTGTGCCGCTTTCCATTCTCGCGTTTTTTTCCGTGGTGGTCGGATTGCCCGGTTCCCCTTATATGAACCACTGGTTTCAGTCTTTTCTCCACGGCGGCCGCCATGAGGAAATCCATGTCATCCCTTTTGTGGTGCAGTGCTCGATCGGAGCCGGAATTTCAGGAATTCTTCTTGCTCTTATTTTATATCTGGCACTACCCAAAGTGCCCGAAGTTCTGGCTAAAATTTTCAAACCGCTTTATTTGCTTTCCAGCAACAAATTCTGGATAGACGAACTTTATCAGGCTGTATTTCTGAAACCGGCCTGGGCATTAGGCCGGCTTCTTTTTAAATTTGACCAGAGCGTGGTGGATGGTGCCGTGAATCAGGCGGCCATCCAGACCCTGAAGCTGAGCGCCGTCAAGCGTTGGATAGACGAGAATATCGTGGATGGTATTGTCAACGGAGTGGGCGCCCTCATGCAATGGACGAGCGGCGTGTCAAGAAAACTGCAAACCGGACTGATTCAGAATTATCTTTTCGTGCTTGTGGTCGGGTTTATTTTGGCCATTATCGTTCAGATTCACTGATTAAGGAGGCCCCGTCATCGCGCGGCAGCGGGATGACGGGGCTATTCGTCCTAAGGGAACCAGAGGCTCCCTTAGGGCTCATAAGGAGGTAATTATGTTTCCGATTTTAAGCGCAATCGTGTTTCTTCCCATTGCGGGCATGATAGCCATTCTGCTCACGCCCAAGACCCAGACGAAACTTATCCGTCAAATCGCCATAGGTGTTTCCGCGGTTGTGTTTCTTCTCACCGCGATAGCCACCTTGCAATTTGACTCCGGTGACACCGGCATGCAGCTGGTTGAAAAACTGGCCTGGATTCCGCAAATGAATGTTTTTTACCATCTGGGAATTGACGGCATTTCTATTCCCATGGTTTTTCTCACCGGCCTTCTCGGGCTTTTGGCCTGCGTGGCTTCTTATGGAATCGAGGTGCGGGTGAAGGAGTATTTCGCCCTGTATCTGCTTTTGCTTACGGGCATGCTGGGGACTTTCATAGCCCTGGATCTTTTCCTTTTTTATGTTTTCTGGGAAGTGGTGCTTGTTCCTATGTATTTTCTTATTGGAATCTGGGGTGGTCCGCGCAAGGAATACGCGGCCATCAAGTTTTTTCTTTACACGCTGACCGGCAGCATTTTTATGCTGCTCGGTATTCTGGCGCTCTATTTTAATTCCGAGCCTCACACCTTTGACATGGTGCAACTCGCAGCCAACCACCCCTATTCTCTCGGATTCCAGAAAGTTATTTTTCTGGCCCTGTTTTTCGGATTTGCCATCAAGGTGCCCATTTGGCCGTTTCATACCTGGCTTCCGGACGCGCACGTGGAGGCGCCTACGCCTATCAGCGTGATTCTGGCCGGTGTTTTGCTCAAAATGGGCACTTACGGATTCATGCGCATCAGCTATCCGCTGGTGCCGGAAGGCGCGCGCTGGTTCGGTATTTACATGGCGGTGCTCGCGCTTATCGGCATTGTTTACGGAGGTTTTGTGGCGCTGGCGCAAACGGATTTCAAAAAAATGGTGGCGTATTCCAGCGTAAGCCACATGGGATTTGTGATTCTTGGGCTGTCGGTGTTCACTTATTCCGGTTTTGACGGCGCGCTGCTTCAGATGTTCAATCACGGCACCATCACGGCCGGTCTCTTCTTGCTGGTGGGCGTGCTTTATGACCGGACCCATACCCGGGATTTGAACAGTTTTGGAGGCTTGGGCGCGAGGGTGCCGGTGTATGCGGCTCTTCTGACGGTGTTTTCCCTGGCCTCGTTAGGGCTTCCGGCCATGTCGGGTTTTGTGAGCGAGTTCCTTTGCCTTTTGGGCGCTTTCACGGTTTATAAATACATCACCATTGCTTCCTGCGCCGGCATTATTCTCGGAGCTTCCTATCTTTTATACATGATGCAGCGAGTGCTGCTGGGGCCTCTGAATCCCAAATGGAAGGAGCTTCCGGAGATCAACGGCCGCGAACTTTTCACGCTTGTGCCTTTGATGGTGATTATTTTTCTGATAGGCATTTTCCCGCAGGGGATTTTGAATCTATTCGGCCCGACAACTCACGCTTTGGTGGACGCCTTGGGAGGAATCGCACGGTGAACGCGCTCGAGAGCCTTCCTTTTTTTATCCCCGAACTTGTTCTGATAGCCGCGGGTTTTCTCATTCTCCTGCTTGATCTCTTTGTGGAAAACAAAAAAGCGCTGGGATGGCTTGCGCTGGCCGGAGTCGTTGCCGGCGCTTATTTTATCCGTGTTCCGTCCGCGCCCTTGCAGCTTTTTTTCGGAAATTTTTTGGTGGATCCGTTCAGTGTCTTTTTTAAGGCAGCGGTGCTCGGGATTATGGCCATGACCATCCTCATGACCCTGGCCTATAAAGGGTTATCTCCGAAACAGGAAGGGGAGATGTACGCGCTGCTTTCGTTTTTGGGCGTGGGACTTATCATGATGGGGTCGGCTTCCAACCTTCTGATGATTTTCATTTCCATAGAATTTGTTTCCCTCACTTCCTATATTCTGACCGGCTTTGAAAAGAAGAATCCCAAATCCAATGAAGCGGCGTTGAAATACCTGCTTTTCGGTTCTGTGGCTTCGGGCGTGATGCTTTACGGCATGTCCCTTATTTTCGGCCTGACGGGCACCACGGAACTTTTAGGAATCAAAGAGGTGGTTTCCGCGTCTGCGCTCAATCAGCTGCTTTTGCTGGCCATGGTTCTTCTGATGGTTGGTTTCGCGTTTAAAATTTCAGCCGCGCCTTTTCATATGTGGGCGCCCGATGTTTACACCGGAGCTCCCACGCCGGTAACCGCTTTCCTTACGGTAGGCCCTAAGGCGCTGGGGTTTGCCGTGCTTCTCAGGGTTTTGATGACAGCTTTCACGCCTTTTATTTTTTACTGGAGCGCGATTCTGGCGGTCATGGCCGCGCTCACCATGACTTTCGGAAATGTCATCGCTGTTTCCCAGACCAATATCAAAAGGCTTTTGGCTTATTCCAGCATAGCCCAGGCGGGTTATATTCTCATGGGCGCCGTGGCCGCGACCCAGATTGGATTAAGCGGGGTTCTCATTTATATCGCGGCTTACGCGTTCACCAATTTGGGCGCTTTCGTTGTGGTGATTATAGCGGCCAATAATTTCGGCACGGAAGACATTGAATCCTATGCCGGGTTGGCCAAACGCGCTCCTTTTCTGGCTGCGGCTTTGACCGTTTTTTTTGTATCGCTCGCTGGCATTCCTCCTTTAGCAGGTTTTATCGGCAAATTTTATGTTTTTGCCGGCGTCATTCAAGGTCATTTTTACGCTCTGGCCGTGATTGCTGCGTTAAACAGCGCGGTGGCGGCCTACTATTATTTCAAAGTGGTGAAACAAATGTATTTCGCCGAGCCCAAGGATTCCTCTCCCCTGGCCAAGCCTTTCCCTTTGATGGCCGCGCTTTGGATTGCCTTTGCGGGTGTTTTTATTTTGGGAGTATGGCCGGCGCCACTGATTGAATTAGCACGCGTTTCTTTGTCATTCTAATAGGAGATTCTATGGAAAAAAAGAAAATCCTCATGGTGGACGATGAGGAGCGTTTCGGCCGCATGATCAAACTCGTTCTCGAAGCCACGGGCCGCTATGAGGTACAAATTGAAGGCAGCGGCAAGCGAGCCTTGATGGCGGCCCGCACTTTCCTGCCCGACCTTGTTATTCTCGATATCTCCATGCCGGATATGGACGGTGCCGAGGTGGTCGAGAAATTAAAGGAGGAACCCCGCTTCAGACCCATTCCGATTATTTTTCTGACAGGCATGGTGCTTAAGGCTGAAACAGGCCCCGGCTCCAAAAGCGGAGGCTATCCGGTTATTGCCAAGCCGGTCAGCGCGGATGAAATCATCAAAGCCATTGAGAAAAATTTGAAGAGATAGCCAAGTCGGCTTCGGTTCATCAAAACAAAGAGGAAGGAGCTCGTAATGGGTAAGACAGGAAAGTTTTTTTTATTTTTGCTGATTCAAATTTTTTTGGCAGCGAATTTTTTTGGCGGTATTGCTTTTGCCGCTGACGGTGGGACGATTGATAAGGGTGACACGGCGTGGATGCTCATGTCCGCGTCGCTGGTGCTTTTCATGACCCCGGGTCTCGCCTTTTTTTACGGTGGACTGGTGCGTAAAAAAAATATTCTTTCTATCCTGATGCAATGTTTTTCCATGATATGTCTGATCACGTTGCAATGGGTGATTTTTGGCTACAGTCTCTCCTTTGGCCCGGATATCAAAGGGCTGATAGGCAGTTTGAGCTGGCTGGGGTTAAAAGGAGTGGGTCACATGCCCAACTCCGATTACGCAGCCACCATTCCTCACCAAACTTTCATGATTTATCAGGCCATGTTCGCCATTATCACGCCCGCTCTTATTTTGGGTGCTTTCGCGGAGCGTATGAAATTTCCCGCTTTCTGTCTTTTTTCCATCCTATGGGCCACTCTCGTGTATGACCCCGTCTGTCATTGGGTGTGGGCCGTGGGCGGATTTTTAAGAAACGCGGGCGCTCTGGATTTTGCGGGCGGAACCGTGGTTCATATCAATGCCGGGGTCGCGGCTTTTGCGGCCGCTTTGTTTCTGGGTAAACGTCAAGGATATCCCCATAGCATATCTCCGCCGCACAATCTCCCTTTCGCGGTTCTGGGCGCGGGCATGCTCTGGTTCGGATGGTTTGGTTTTAACGGGGGCAGTGCCTTGGGCGCCAACGGTGTGGCCGCGAATGCTTTTACCGTGACGCATATAGCGGCTGCGGCCGCGGGGTTTACCTGGGCCGTTCTGGACTGGAAATTCAACGCGCATCCGACCATGCTGGGTATGATCACGGGCGCGGTCGCGGGACTGGTGGCCATCACGCCGGCTTCCGGATTTGTGGGAGCCATTGACGCGATTTGGATAGGCATCGGTGTTTCCGTGATTTGCTACTTTTTTGTGGCAGTTATCAAACCAAAATTTGGGTATGACGATTCTCTCGATGCCTTCGGCGTTCATGGCATCGGAGGAATTTGGGGCGCTCTCGCCACGGGGCTTTGGGCCAGCAAAGCGGTCAATCCGGCAGGAGCGGACGGCCTTTTTTACGGCAATCCGGCTTTAGTCTGGATTCAGTTAAAGGCCGTGGTTGTCACCGCGGTCTATTCCTTTGTGGTTTCGCTTATTTTGCTCAAAGCCGTGGATCTCGTTTTCGGTTTGCGTGTTTCCGCGCAGGATGAAAAAATCGGTCTCGATCTTACGCAGCATCGCGAGGCCGGCTACACCTTGTTAGAATAGGAGGAGTGAAATGAAATATATCATAGCGATTATACAGCCCGACCGTTTGGATGAAGTGATGCGGCTACTTGAGGAACAGGAAATTCATTTGGTCACGGTTTCCAATGTTGTGGGCAGGGGAAGGCAGAAGGGAATCTCGGAGGTTTACCGTAGCCACAAAGAAGTGGGGAGCCTTCTCAAAAAGGTTAAATTGGAAATCGCTGTGAACGAAGAATTTGTGAAGCCGGCTATTGAAGCCATCACCAAAGGCGCTCGAACCGGCTATGTGGGCGACGGAAAAATTTTTGTACTGGATTTGCAGGAAACGCTTCGTATCCGCACGGGAGAAACAGGCAAAGTCGCGATCGGATGACTCCTTTTTTTGATTTTGCATTGATTCGAATGCGATGGGAGAAGGCGCTTTCTTGCCCGGCTACTTTATCGTCTTCACAAAAAGATAGTCTTGCCGCGTGTTTTATTTTCATCTTTTCTCTTTTCCTTCGTCAATTTTTTTTCTGCGGTTTTATCCTCGGGGATGATTGCGAAGAATTCAGCTTAATGCAAGATATACTTGTCCGCGGTCCTGTTTTTGACGAGCATCTGCAATACCGTTTCACGATCTGGCTTTTTAATTGGATTTGTTTTGTCCTTTTCGGCGTATCCGAGGCTACTTTCTTTCTCCCGACAAAGATTTTGTCCGCCAGCATGGGTGTTAGCGCCTATTTTTTATTTTTAAGGTGGCGATATAATCGCCCGACGGCATTTTTATCTAGCCTGCTGGTAGCGTCTTTTCCTTTCGAGGTGCTTATCGGGACAGTCCGTGCCAACGATTTAATTTTAAGTTGGTTTCTTGCCCTTGGCCTATTGTGTTTTTTTGTGCTGGAAGACAAACCGTCAGCCCAAGGCGCAGCCATCGGTTTATTCATATGGCTTGGGTTTTACACTAAACTTTGGGCGGTTTATTTTCTTCCGGCGCTCATGTTTTATTATGGCATGCAGGTTTTTCGTAACCGTTCATGGTCCGGCACGGTCAGTTTCGGGGCCACGACTCTCGCACTTCACGCCTTCACTGGTTTGCTCTGGAAGTTGAAGACCGGTTTATTTTTTCCATTCCTCGTAAAATACTCAGCCACGTATCCAGTTCCGGCAAAAGACCTCGGATATCTTTTTAAACAATATCCGCTCATGATTTTTCGAGGATCGGAATTTGGAACCACCCTTTTTGGTTACTTGCCTTGGCTGCTTGTGGTCATGCTAGGGGTAAAGGTTATTGCGCATTTTATAACAAATGCCCCAGCCGGTCTGCGATGGGACCGTATTGACCGGGTTCTTTTTGCTTGTTACGCGTCCTTTTTCCTATTGCTCAACTTTTCCCAAACAGCTTTAAATTCGACCAGTATTATTCCGCACCGAGGATTTTCCGTTACCTGGCGCCCCTTTCTTTTCTCATGAGCGTTCATGCGGCAAAAATGCTAGCCGATTTTTTTCAGTCGGTATCGCCAGCGGGAAAGAAGAGAATTTGGGGAGTGCCGGTTATGATTTTGTTCGTGCTTTTTTTTGTCAATCTAAGTCAAACCTTTGAGGCCACCCAACCCGGAAGAATTTACAGAAGGACGCTGATTAATATTTTGCAAGACGTGGGGAAAAGTAACCCGCCCAAAGTTTTATCTGAAAGCTGGTTGAGTTTTTTCCTTGAGCAAGTTTATTTAAAAGGAAAACAAACAGAAGTTTTGCATCTTTTGAAGGCTCCTGGTGCGAAGGATTACGAGCAGTGGCTGAAAGATCATGAAACCGAGTTGCCCAACGGGAGCGTGCTGGTTTCCGGAATAGGAAGCTATGTTCATTACGGCGCGCATTACGCGGGGTTTCGCTTGAAACAATTCACTTCTGGATTGAGCCCGCAGTGGAAAATGGTTAAGGAATATGAAATACAGTCGTATTTGCCCGTTCCTGAAAAAGCAAAGCTTTGGATTTGGACGGGTAATGGGGGATAACGGTCGTTTTTCGGGTTGACAATTGAAACCTTATTCCAGATAATAGGCCTTCAATTTCGTTGAATGCAAAAGGATTCTTTTTTTGCCTGACTCGGGTAGAGACGAAAACTATAAACTCTTAAGGCAATTGGGGATGCTCACTTTCATCCCCATGATTTTGGTAAGCAGTCCTCTCGCAGGTTTCCTCTTAGGCAAGTGGCTGGACCTTCGGTTCAAGACGGGACAGGGATTAATTTTCATTCTGGTGTTGCTGGGTTTTTTTGCCGGAGCAAGAGAATCGTATCGGATTATTCGAAAGGTGGGCAGTGAAAAATAGGACGGGTTTTTTAGCCGCGCTGTTTTTATTCTGTAACTGGGGCATGGCCCTGGCTTCGGAAGCTTCAGAAGGAGCTTCCATGCACCTCCCCAATTTCGTCAATATCCTTTATCATTATTTCCCGCACACGCGTTTTATCCAATTCCTCCACAACTGGGAAAATGTTATTTTTTCCCTGATCGC
>ASOC01000048.1 GCA_000405945.1 Candidatus Omnitrophus fodinae SCGC AAA011-A17 | reverse complement strand
GCGTAATCAAAAAGAGGCATTTACATGAAGCTTCTCGTGATCATACCCTCACTTGATCCGAAATACGGTGGCCCGGCAAATATTGTGCAGTGCATAGCTGCTCTACTCGCAGCCCGCGGAATTCATGTCGATGTCGTGACTTTAAATAGCGACAGGGCGAATAATCAATCAACCTCTTTTGAGGAATGGATAATTCGGGATGGGTATCGAATTCGTTATTTTTTGACAAATACTTTACATAAATTTGGCTTTAGTATCGGTTTGACCACATGGCTATTTCGGAATATAAAATCGTACGACCTAGTCCATGTTCATGGTATTTTTTCTTACATGAACTTAGTAGTCTATCAAACTTATAAAATCAATGGGATCCCTTATGTTGTAAGTACTCATGGCATGTTGGAGCCGTGGGCGCTCGCTCATAAAGCGTGGAAAAAGAAAATTTATTACACATTAATTGAAAATCATGACTCGCCGCTTTTCCGGGATGAAGGGCCTCTTTTTTAATCACTTCATCTGCATAGGCGGCCAGGCGTATGGCGCCTTTTCCATAAAAAGGAGAAAAACGGTAAAGCCGCCATTTGGCAACCGGATCAAATCCGTACATCTTTCTTGCCATTGTGTTCAAGCGGATAAACCGGGTTTCGTCCGGATTGGAAACCTCAATGCAGGGTTGAAAAATAGTGACATGGCTATTAGCGGGATGCAGCATTTTGGCGGCAATTTTCAAAGACTGCCCGGCCGGCCATTCATTGTCCGCATCCGCAATAAAAGCAATATCGATTTTGCCGCTATCAGATACAGTGATATCATGGCCGGCAAAAATTTTCTCTTTTGCAGTCCGGATGCCCAACGCTGTTAAATCCCCTAGAATTTCGCTCCAAACCGGTTTTTGGGGGTCGCGGGTGTCATTGACCCATTCTTTCCACTTATCGTCCGTGTAGTGACGGGGCCGCGTCCAGCCTTCGCGCAAAAGCATGACCAAATCCTGGAAGATACCGACTTTGTTGAAAAAATCACATTCCGGGTTGCGGTAAAAATAGAACACTGTGTCGGTCCCGAATTCTCTTTGCATTTCCAAAATGCGGCTCTGAGCGTGTTCACGGATACCCGCATCGGCTGTGTTGTCGACCAAAATAAACTTCATTGAATGTTGCGGCGTGAGATTTGCCGCCACATCTTCTCTCATATGCCGAAGAACGGTATCCATATCTGCCATAGATTTGGCGCAAATAGGCCGTATAAAAGCCATATGGACTTCTGATGAAAGATCACTTTTTCTCAACTTATCGGTGTCTTCCTGCAAAATCACGGGATTGGTAAACACGTGAACCACAAAGTCCATAAGCAATTGCGCTAAGCCAGCAAAAGAATAGCCAAATAGAATTGCCATCAGGATCGCAAATACTGGATGCCATTGGTGCGCAAGAAGATAAAGTGATGTCACAGTCCCAACAAGGCACCATTTAGAAATGCGGAAAAGGATTAATTCCAAGGGTGAGGGGTCAGTGATGGAATCCGTGCGGATGGTTAATGATTTTTCGAGAGACTTTTCGATTAAATCAAAACCGCTATTAGGCATATACGTTCCCCGCTTTAAAAAGCATTATACAAGCGGCTGATTATCGAAACAAGCCTAATTAAAAAGGGATATCTAGAATAGCGTGTATATAAAAGGCGCGACAGCCGAACTTTCCGTGAATACGATAAGAGCGCCGAGAAGCACTAGAAAAATAAAAATGGGCGCAAGCCACCATTTTTTCCTGTGCATTAAGAAATTCCAAAATTCTTTGATGATAGAGAACTTTCCCATTATTCCTCCTCCTAAAACTGATTTTCGTACTGTTCTTTAGTCCGTGGCGAAGTCCGTTTTATCCAATAAGTATTTTGATTCTTTGGTTTTTCCGACAGGATATTCTTCCCCGTCAATCGATTGATGATTCCAAGAGGCGTTAGTATCGCATAGAATAAAAAAGT
This sequence comes from Candidatus Omnitrophus fodinae SCGC AAA011-A17, assembly GCA_000405945.1. Classification (GTDB taxonomy): domain Bacteria; phylum Omnitrophota; class Omnitrophia; order Omnitrophales; family Omnitrophaceae; genus Omnitrophus; species Omnitrophus fodinae. Next base: position 13,758 of record ASOC01000048.1, on the reverse strand, counting down.
TAAAATGATCCGCGTTAACACCCAGCCAATGAGCATCGCGACGCTCATCCAGGCTTTATACACGGGTCTTAAAATGAGCGGATAAACCGCTCCGGCAGAAAATATGAGCAACCCGGCGGCAAGCCAATACGGATATGACGGCCTGCCATTCCACCAGCCTGCCGCAGCCACTGCCAAAAGAAGGCCGCCCAGAATAAGGCCAAATGACTTTAGATTTTTAGGCGTGCATTGTATTTCTTTTAATTCGCTGATCATACGCTTCAGTCCAGCTCGAATTCCCTGAGCCAATCAATATCTTTTTCCAGCGGTTTTTGATTTTTCTTTTCAAGCAGAAAATTGCCTATGATCAAGTAATCCATGTTGGTTCTCATAAAGCACCGGTAGGCGTCTTCGGGCGTGCAGACAATGGGTTCCCCGCGAACATTAAAAGATGTGTTGATGAGAACGGAACAACCGTTCATTTTTTCAAACGCTTTCAGCGTGTCGTAAAACAAAGGGTTTTGATTTCTATCCACGGTCTGAATCCTCGCGGAATAGTCCACGTGGGTAACAGCCGGCAATGTAGACCTGACCACATTTAATTTTTTAAGGCCAAAAAGCTTTTGTTCCTCGGCCGTCATTTCACGGCATAGTTCTTTCCGGACAGGGGCTACCAAAAGCATATAGGGGCTTTCATGCTCCAGCTCAAAGTATTTGGAAACACTCTCGCGGGTGACGGAAGGCGCGAAAGGACGGAAACTTTCCCTGAACTTGATTTTGAGATTCATGGTTTCCTGCATTTTAGCGGAACGCGCATCGCCGAGAATGGACCTTGCCCCCAGGGCGCGCGGCCCAAATTCCATGCGGCCTTCAAACCACCCGACCACATTTTCTTGGGCAAGTAGATCAGCGATTGTGGGGGGTAAGTCGGCATTGGATAACTCGGTGTAATGGATGCCCTGCTTGTCTAAAAAGTTTTTAATATCATTGCGTTCAAACATGGGACCCAAAAAGGAGCCTTGCTGCGAGTCCGTGACCCCATCCGCTTGGCGGGGATTTTCAAGGTATTGATGCCAGGCCAGGCACGCCGCGCCTAAAGCCCCGCCCGCGTCTCCCGCTGCAGGCTGTATCCATATTTTTTCAAAAGGCCCGTTGCGCAGGATTTTACCGTTGCCCACGCAGTTCAGAGCCACGCCTCCGGCAAGGCACAAATTCTTCATGCCGGTTTCCTTATGGACATGCCTGGCCATTCTGAGCATGACTTCTTCCGTAACGTCCTGTATCGACCGCGCGACATCCATGTAATGTTGCGTTAAACGGGTTTCCACCGTTCGCGCGGGCGCGCCGAAAAGATTTTCGAAACGTTTGTTGATCATGCGCAAACCCGCGCAATAATCAAAATATCTCAAATTAAGGCGAAAGGAACCGTCTTCCTTAAGGTCAATCAACTCCTTAAGAATCAAATCTTTAAATTTGGGTTCACCGTAGGGCGCCAGCCCCATCAGTTTATATTCGCCGGAATTGACTTTGAAACCGGCGTAATACGTGAAAGCCGAATAAATCAAGCCGAGTGAATGCGGAAAGTGGATTTCCGCCAAAAGATCAAGCCTGTTTGCCTTGCCTGTGCCGTAGCTCGCGGTAGCCCACTCACCGACTCCGTCAATGGTAAGCACCGCGGCTTCCTGAAACGGCGAGGGAAAAAAGGCCGAAGCGCCGTGCGATTCATGGTGCTCCGGAAACAGAATTTTGCCTTGATATCCCAATTTTTCCTGAATAAGATCTTTTATCCAAATCTTCTTTTTTATCCACATGGGAACGGCTTTGAGAAAAGAACTTAGTCCGTAGGGGCAGGCGGACATGTAGGTTTCCATAATACGCTCGAATTTAAGAAATGGTTTGTCGTAAAATGCAACTAGGGCCAGGTCTTGGGCCGCTAGATTCCCTTCCTTTAAACAAAATTCAATCGCGTGAACGGGAAAAGCGGCATCGTGTTTTTTGCGGGTAAAACGTTCTTCCTGCGCGGCGGCTAAGATTTTACCGTCGCGGAGCAGACAGGCCGCGCTGTCATGATAAAAGGCGGAAATGCCAAGAATATTCACGTCAGACTTTGCCATAACGCTTGCGCCTAAAAACATCCGTTGTGAGGGATGATACCCGGTCGATGAACATCATTCCGTTAATATGGTCGATCTCATGCTGGAGGCAAATCGCTTCAATGCCATCCGTTTCTATTTCAATGGCCGAGCCGCCGCGATCAAGTCCGCGGACAAGCACGTGATTATAGCGCGTGACATTTCCGGTATAATCCGGCAGACTCAAACATCCTTCACGCAGAAATTTTTCTTCTTTGCCCCAGATCATTGCGGGATTGATAAGCACCATAAGACCGTGCTTTTTCTCCCTAGCGCTAACATCAACAACAATGAGTTGAACCGAATGACCGACCTGCGGCGCTGCCAGCCCGATGGTTTTAGGCGAGGCGTACATGGTTTTTATCATATCATCGATTAGTTTGTTAATCGCGGGCGAAATATGATGAATGGGTTCGGATTTTCTCCGCAAAATCTCGTCAGGATAATGCGTGATGGTTAACGGCGGCATGAATTACAGGGTTAAGTTTTCGATGGGGCGCGAGGAAATGTCGACCTTGAGCGCTTTTGCCAGGCGTGAAAGCTTGTTTTGAAGTCTGGAAGGCGAGGTGAAAGACGGTATTTCGACTTCTATCACCATGGCGTAGACGTTTTTTTTACCTTCCCTGCCTATGACCTTGGTGTTTAAATCCGTGATATTGACTTTTGAGTCCGCCAGAAGTTTCGACACCCGATGGACTATCCCCGGTTTATCGCTTCCCAGAACAGACACCATATAAGGATTGCCTTGAGATTTTGACGGCCCGACATGCGGTTTCTGCTTTGGGGTGGTGAGAGATATGATTAATCCGGTTTTTTTTTCGAGTTTGCGGAAATCCTCGGCAAAAACCCCGGCTGTGGTTTTGCGCGGCAGGGATACGATCATGATCATGGTGAAATTTTCTTCCAAAATCGTCATGGAAGAATCTTCAATGCTGGCACCGTGAAGGTACAATATTCCCGTAACGCTGCTAACAATGCCGGGTTTGTCTTTGCCTATGGCCGATACAACTATTTTGGGCATGAATATCCTTAAGCTGTTTTAGGCTGGTATGCGGACTGTTTCCTGGCTTTTTTTAGGCGTTTGAGTCTTTTTTTGGCTCTTTGACGCTTTTTCCGCTTGTCATGATCGCGTGACATTATTTTTCCTCCTCTTCATGGTCAAATTCTTCATCATCTTCAAAAGACTCGTCATCATTCTCCGAGTCATCTTCCCAATCGTCTTCGTCATCCTCTTTCCAGTCCGCGTTGCTCGAAGCCTCATAGCCTTCAAACTGGGTTTCGTAGCAGGCCCGGCAAAGATGGATAATCTCGTCATCTTCCGTCTTTACTTTAACCAAGTCATCTTTGGTGCCGCAGATGTCGCACTCCATGGCTGGTATTACCTCCTATGCAATATCTGTGTTGCGTATTTTACCCAAAATACATGCTATGGCAAGGAATAAGGGAAAAGAAAAGAATTCAGGCGGGGTCTTCGTGCGAAGAAGCGGATTTGATTTTTTTGCGCAGCCAAAACTGCCACCAGCGGCGCTTGCTGATGAGCTTTCTGCCATTTTTGTCGCGCAGGGCGTGTTCAACATGGCCGTGGATTTGCCGGCGGTCCAGATCGGAAATATCCAGGAACAAGATACCGACATGATAGACTTCTTCGGTTTCCGAGGCCTTGACGCAGCGTTTGACTTTGGCCACGGTTTCGACAGGTTCCTGCCGGCCCGGGAAATTGATCATGATTTTAATGGTTGAATCCACGGACAGGTATTCATAGGCGGTAAACATCAAGCCACCTTCTGAGATGTTCTTCACGTTAGTGGTTTTCTCGCACCCAGGCTTGGTTTCGGCGACTTTATTATAGCGAATAAGACAATAAGAGCGCAGGCGTTCGTATTGTCTTTTATTTTCGTCTGAATTGTTTTTATTCATAAGTCATTTAATATTCGGCGTTAACGCTTATTTCTTGATAGAAATTATTTTCCGCTGCCCAATAGCACCACCCTGATTGTTTTCAGAAGGATGACCAAATCCAGCGACAAGGATACATTTTTCAAATAATACAAATTATACCTGAACTTTTGGTTATAGTCTTTGATAGATGTGGCATGACGGAATTTGACCTGGGCCCAGCCTGTAAGCCCCGGCTTGACGGCAAAAACCGTGTCGTAGAAGGGGATCCGTTTTCTGGACCGGGAGACAAAATATGGGATTTCGGGCCTGGGGCCTATAAGGCTCATATCCCCTTTCAGAACATTGATGAGTTGGGGTATTTCGTCAATGCGGTAGCGGCGTATAAATTGACCAATCTTTGTTATGACCATCTTCCCTTTTTTGATTTCCTTCATGGACCTGAATTTGATAAGCCGGAAAGGTTTGCCGTCTTTACCAATACGGTCTTGGACGAAAAAAAGGCTGTCTCTCGTGGTCAATGACATGAGCGCCAGGGTGACCAGGAATACGGGTGAAAGGATTAAAAGCAGACCACCCCCCAATAAAAGGTCCATAAACCGCTTTAATTTGAGATATGGGCGTGTTTTTACCTGGGACATGAGTCCCAGCAGGTAATGGCTTCCTAATAGCTGATAGGGCACTTCTCCCTGGATACTCTCAAACAGGTGGATGGCGCTGGTGACGGAAGCTCCCTTCTTCATAAGGTCAGACATTAAGCTTGCCTCTGAAACCTCGTGGTTTGGGTCCAACGCTAAAATAACCAGCTCCGCCTTGTACCAGTCAATCAGCGAAACGAGCTCGGATATCCCGCCTACCACCGGGATTCCGCTTTTTTGATCGCCATGGTTTTTCTTGGATTCGCAGACAAGCCCCGCGATTTCTATGCCTGAGTGATGCGTGTCCCGGATGACTTTCGCGATTTCAGTGGCCAAAGGTCCCGTGCCTATGATCAATGCCTTTTTGTCCAAAAAACGGTATTTGAATATGAAGTCGTAAGCCAAACGAATGAAGTAAACAAATGGGATAATCAGGGCGGTTGAATAAACAAATACCGTGCGCGGCACCGTGAAAGAGCGTTTGGCATAGGAAGAGGCGGCCATGATCACGCTTCCGATGCAGACGCTAAGCGCCACATCAATCAAGGTCTGCGCGGGTTTAAAGATTTTATAGGGGTAATAGAGGTCAAAAATGTAGAACAGCACCGCAAAAACCATGCAGGATGACAATAAAAATGAAATTCTTTCTGTCGCGAAACTGAAATAATCCGGTCTAAGGAAAAAAGCGAAGGTATAAGCCGTTGCTATGGCGCAGATATCAAAAAAAACCAGAAACAACCGCCGTTTCGATATGTTTGAAGAGGTGATCATTGTGATTCTATTCCCCGGTTATGACATCAGCGAGTTGGCCGCATAAAATTTGCTGCGAAAACTTTTTTGCGGCTGCCTTTTCACTCTGCATGATCGACTCTTTTTCGGATTCACTTAAGCGCATAGCGGCTTTAATGATTTCAGCCAGCTCTGTTGCCTGCCCGTGGCGGACTTCGTATCCGACCTGATGGTCACGCATGATTTGCGTGATATGGCTTTCCTCCGGGCCAATATAAACGAAAGGCCTTCCGATGGCGAGAATACCATAAATTTTGCAGGGGTGCACAATCCCGACAAAACTATCCCCCATCACCGCCACGTGAAGATCTGCCGCTGAAAGGAGGTATTTTAAATCTTCCCGAGTCTGATACGGAAGTTGGATTACGTTGTTTAAATTGTACTTTTCTATACACTCCGAAACATCTTTTGCCCGTTCACCACCTCCCGCGAATGCAAATTTGATAGACTTTTCATCGCTTAAGCTAATTGCCGCGTCTAAAAGTGTGTCTAACGGATGACAGACACTATGGTTTCCCGCGTACATAACGACAAACTTCCCTTCCAAGTGATTATCGCGCCTGAATGGATTGCGTTCATGAGGTATGGTTTCCAAATCCTCATCATGGGACCAAGGAGGAATGACTTTTATGACGCCATGATCGGCTCCTTTTGCGAGAACCTGCTTTTCCATGTAGCGATCGAGGCATATGATGCGGTGACTACGCCGCAATGTCGCATTCAGAACATGAGACAATGCCCTCGCTTGGATGCTGCCCTTCCGAATCCACCCTGCCTCAATGGCTTCATCCGGATTAATATCCATCAGCCAATAAATGAATTTCATCTTTTTGAGGCGTGAAAAAATTGAGCAAAACCATCCAATCATAGGCGGTGAAGTTAAAGAGAGAATATGGTCAGGCGTTGGCAGAAGCAGCAGCTTTAGGGCGAATGCCAAGTTAAGGCATGAAGATTGAAAAAAACGTATTATGCGATGGTTTTTTTGCAGCTGAAACGGCCATATCCGTTTGATATGAACCCCGCGATAAGTCTCTTGCTTACAAAAAAGCGGCCACGGGGCAGCATAGCCTCGCCGGGCTGTTAAAACAGTCACGTCGTGGTTTTGATCTGATAATTTCAACGCCAGATCAGTTAAATATTGAGCGGTCGCGGAAACGTCGGGATAAAAGACTTGATTTACAATTAGAATTTTCATCTGGCAGACGGGCGTTTTAGCCTGTCATTTTAGCTTGTCAGCTTTTACTTGTGACTCAACCCAGGGATAGGTTAGACGGATTCCATCTTCAGTGCTGAACTTCGCCTTCCAGCAGATGCTGTAAATTTTATTATTGCTGAAATTCCGGGATTCCACTCCAACCGGTCCGTCTATGTGTTTAACTTTGATTTTCTTATTTGCCACTTTGGCCACAATCGATACGAGTTCATTAACACTTACATACTCCGGGTTCCCGATATTGGTGGGGCCTTCCAGATTGGACTGCATGAGTCGAAAAATACCGTCCACCATATCATCAACATAGGTGTATGACCGGACAGCTGCCCCATCGCCCCACACCTCGATAGTTCCCCCATCTTCGGCTTCTGCAACCTTACGGCATATTGCCGCGGGTGCTTTTTCACGGCCACCTTTCCAAGTGCCTTCCGGCCCAAAACAATTCTGGAAGCGCGCGATACGAACGGTAAATCCGTACTGTTTTCCGTAAGCAAGGGCCATCCGTTCCGCGTAGAGTTTCTCCCAACCGTATTCGTTGTCAGGCATGGCCGGGTATGCCCCTTCTTCAGTCATTTCGGGTTCCCCGATTTTCATATCGCGATAGATGCAAGCCGATGAAGAGAAAAAATAGCGTTTAATTCCCGAGTGGATTGCCGCATTAATCATATGGATATTTATTAGTGCGCTATTGCGCATAATGTCGCAAGCAGCCGAGTGAATAAACCCCATTCCGCCCATATCGGCGGCAAGATGGTAAACCTCGTCAAAACCGTTAGGATGTTTGACCGCCTGCTCACAATTCGATGACTCACGCAAATCCAGTATTTTGAATTCATCAGCGCTTGATTTTGAAAATTCTGGTTGCTTTATGTCCGCACCTCGAACCCAATAATTTTCCCTCTTGAGTCTTTTTATTAAATGGTGCGCTATAAAACCGCCAGCTCCCGTCACTAACGCCTTTTTCATTTGAGCCCATCCTTTCTTTCAACAACACAATGCCCTATAACGAGCATATCCATTTTTGTTTTTATATAACAATCCAAAGCTTCTTCCGGCGTGCAAACAATGGGCTCGTTCTCGTTAAAGGACGTATTTAACAAAACGGGGATTCCCGTAATGTGCCCGAATTCCGTTAGCAGTTTCCAGAACAACGGATTTGATTCCTTTGCAACCGTTTGGACTCTAGCTGTTCCGTCAAGATGTGTAATGGCTGGAAGTGCCTTTCTTTTATCGTGTCGCACCGGAAAGACCTTGAGCATAAAGGGGGATGAGGCGCAATCCATCTCAAAAAACTCTGGTGCGCTTTCTTCAGTTACGGTCGGAGCAAAGGGGCGAAAAGTTTCGCGGTGTTTGATCCGCTGGTTAAGGATATCCTTCATGTCGGGCCTTCGGGGGTCAGCCAAAATACTTCTGTTTCCCAGTGCGCGCGGGCCAAATTCCATTTTACCCTGAAACCAGCCTATGACCTTGCCCTCTGCGATGGCTTTGGCTGTTTTCTTGACTAAGGCTTCATCAGAGGCAATCTCCTCGAAGGCGATGCCTTTCGATCTGAGTGCGGTTACAATGCTTTCCCGGGATGCGTCACTGCCGAAATAAACATGATTCATGACAAACTTTCTGGGCTCATTGTAAAGGGCATGCGCGACATAGGCAGCGGCACCTACGGCAGTCCCGGCATCCCCCGCGGCCGGTTGGATGTAAATATTACGAAAGGGAGTGTGGCGAGTGATTTTTCCATTCGCAACGCTGTTAAACGCGACGCCTCCGGCAAGACACAGATTATCCTCATGCGTGATTGAGTAGAGATGATTTAAGATATGAAAATAAATGTCTTCCAAAGCGACTTGTAGAGAAGCGGCAATGTCCATTTCTCTTTGAGTGACAGCGGATTCCGTTTGGCGGGGTTCGCCAAACGTTTTGATCCACTCTGCGGAATATAAAATATCCTGATCAGGAATGCCGCCTTCCCATCGTATTTTGGCTTGCCCCTTATGATGTAGAAAGTAATCCAGATTAAGTTTAAATTGCCCCTTGGGCTTAAGCCGATACATCATTCGAAACGACTCAATCAAAGCGGGTTTCCCATAGGCCGCCAATCCCATGACTTTATATTCATCACCGAATTTTAGGAAGCCGAGGAATTGAGTGGCGGCCGTATAAAAAAATCCGGCTGAATGCGGAAAATAAACACGGTCGCAAACTTTCAGTTTATTCCCTTCCCCCATTCCCCACATGGCGGAAGAAAAATCACCCAGCCCATCCAAGGAAAGGAATGCAGCACGATCAAAACCGGAAAGGAAAAAACTACTCGCGATGTGGGCTTGATGGTGTTCGACATTGATAAATTCCGGTCGCGGAGAGTTTACCGGTGCATTGATAAGGTGAAGAAAATGTTTTCTAAAGAAAGCGAACCGTGTAAAGGCGCGTGCGCGATTGAAAACCATATTGAGATTCGGCTGCGTTATAAGGGCGAATGCTACTTTTTTAATAAAATTAGCTTGCGGGTTTTTCGAGATAGCGACAGCATCCAGGTCTGAATGTTTGATCCCGGTTTCTTTCAAGCATTGCATTAATGCCTTATCAGGAAAACCGGAGGCATGTTTGATCCGGTTGTATCGTTCTTCCTCCCCTGCCCAAACAAGAACCCCATCCTTGAACAAAGCTACCGAAGCGTCCGGGTGATAAGCGTTAATTCCTAGATATATCATAAGTACTATATATCCTGATTCTTGACGCGAAATTTAGGCGCTGTTTTTAATCTTTTCTGCGCTGAATCGATATTCTTTACATAGATAACGTTCTGCCCTTTCGAATAATCATTATCAATAAGGGATAAAACCCGATCAAAAGGAGAATAGCTTACTGCGTTAAGACCCTGTCTGCGCATGCATTGATGAAGGAACTGGGAAAATTTATCGGTTTGGGAGTTTCCCGCATTCATTTCCATAATCACCGCACCCAACGATTCAGTTGCTAATGTGTTTATGGCACCGTTAATAACGTGATTTTGGTGTCCCTCAACATCGATTTTGATCAAAGTCGGCTTTGAATTATTAAGAATATTATCGAGTGTATCAGTTTTGACTTTAACTACGCCTTTCTGAAGCATGGGTTTTTGTAAAATCCTGTTTTCGGTGCCCAACTCAGTCGTAAACGGGACAAACCCGTCATGGTCCGAAATTGCTATTTGATAAACTCGGACCCGGTTTGAAATTTCATTGAATTTGATATTCGCTGTTAAATTTTTAAAACTTTCATGATCCGGTTCGAAAGCAATACAATGAGCGCCGCACACTTTGGCCGCTAGCACAGTATAAGTACCGACGTTTGCGCCGACATCAATAAACAAATCATCAGTCCTCAAAAAATGCAACAAAAAAGACATTTCACTAAATTCATGAAGACCTGCATAAATGTTACCAGTAGCGCCTCGCATTCCACGTGAGACTAATAACTTTGAGTCATTTACATATGATACAACAAACGGGCCGCCCACTAGACGGCTTGCACATTGCCATGACACCCATTCAAACAGAGCGGCAGCCTTTCTGTTTTTATTTACTGGGTGGTTTAAAATAAATGACATGCTTTTTATAATTGAGTTCATGTTAAAAGCAACCAAATAACTAGGTTAGAACTGAAAGTAGATATATTGCTGAATTGGCCGCAGGAAAACAATATCAAGAAAAATAACCGCGGTGTAAAAAATGACTTCAATGAGAAAAAAGAAGGCCGTGTCTTTTTTGATTCTTTTCGACAAATAGGTAAAAACCCAATAGGAAAGAATGGTCCCGATCATTAAGACGAATGTTATGACGTACACATTTTCACGTAGCCCTAACTCAGAATAACTGCTAAAGCAGAACAACTTCGCGTACATTTTAAGCGCAGTTTTGACGGAAGGAGCGCGAAAAAAAATCCAACCCAGCATAATAGCCGGTATAGTAAAAGACCAGCCCACAAAATTTAAAACAGTCGTGTTGTTGATTTTATTGAGTTTAGTAGTTAATCGGTATATTTGGATAAGTATTGCATGCCACAATCCCCAGAAAAAAAATGTCCAGTTTGCGCCATGCCAAAGCCCCATAATCATCCATGTTAAAAATAACGCTTTGCTATCACGGCTTGATTTTTCGCCGGCTGCCATTGCCAGGCCGTTTTTCGAGTGATCATGAGCTTTCTGGCCTCTGATGGGAAGATATAAATAATCCCGAATCCAACTCGAGAGAGATATGTGCCATCTTCTCCAAAAGTCTTTTGGGGAACTGGCTATATACGGAAAATTAAAGTTCTCCGGAAAGTGAATTCCCATGAGTGAGGCCGAGCCGATTGCAATATGCGAATAAGCACTAAAATCAAAATAGATTTGAAGGCCGAAAAGAAAGGACAGTGTCCACACATCCAAGGCACTCAAATCTGCTGTGCGCGCAGCGAAACCGGAATTAACGAGTGGTGCAATGTTATCGGCAATAACGACTTTTAAAAATAATCCTTTAGCAAGACGCCGGAATCCGTGGCCGATATCTTGCAAGTCAAAGGGAGGCCTTACTTTTAATTGCTCAATGACTTCCCGAGCGCGCAAAATCGGCCCGGCCACTAGTTGAGGAAAATACAAAACAAAATTGGCATAGTACAGGAAGTTTTTTTCCGGTTCAATGAATCGACGATAAACGTCAATTGTGTAACTCATGGTCTGAAATGTGTAAAAGCTTATTCCGAGCGGAAGTATGATGCTGATTAAGCGGGGGTGAAAATCAACTCCAAAACAGCCGGCGATAAACGAAATATTATCGGTAGCGAAATAGAGATATTTAAAGAAAAAAAGGAGGCCTAAATTCGAGCAAACGCTAAGTGTCAATAAAAACTTGCGATTTGAAGCCGTCTCGCACTTTCCCATCCATATGGCTGTATAATAATCAATGATCAGTGTGATGAAAAGTATGAGAAGGAATTCGGGCTTCCAAAATCCATAAAAAGTGAGACTGCTGACAAAAATAAGCGGAATGCGAATACTGCGAGGCGTTAGCCAGTATCCTACCGTGACAATAAATAGAAAGATTAAATAGGTGACAGAGTTAAATATCACGATTGATTTTGTTTGGCAGGTAATAACTTCTCAATCTCTTCTCGAAGGCGGCTTGCAAGGATTAGATGTCCTTGTCCTTTGAAGTGCATGAAATCCAATTCGAGTTTTTCTTTTTTTAGAGCAGTACTGTTTTTATAACCCCACAGTTCACCCGGAATAATGCCTTCAAGATCAACATAAGCCGCAGAATAAAGGCCGGCATAGTTTTTAACACTTGTTTTAAATTGCTGATATTCATTATCATCATAGGGTGATTTCACATCACTTCTGAAGGGCGGTATGTAAACAAGAACCTTGATGTTCGATACCCTGGCTTTTTTTAAAATACCCTTAAATGCGCTCATGTTATCGTAATATCGATTCTTGATTAATTTTCTTTTGCTCTGCGGCGTGATATTTAAAACTGTATTTCTCAATTGGTATAATAGATTGAAGAATACGCCGCGAACTTCTTTTCTGGCACGCCAAATAGACGAATATGAATTCAACGTCTTTTCAAAGAAGCCTTCAACATGTTCCTGAATTGTAGCTTTAACACCTGCAAAATCGTCATCAGAGGCACCTTGTGATTTGGCGGTGCGAAGTATTCGCTGGCCTATCGCTGAATTTAACAACGCCTCACGTGTCTTCAAATCCTTTAATGCTGCCGCGATATCATCACGAATACCGGCTTCTCTTATGTCATCAAAACAAACCGGCAGTAAAAGAATATTTACTTTGGTTTTGGTCAACAGGTATTCAAACAGAACGTAATGTTCTTGTAAATTAGCATTAGGCTGGCTAAAAGTAAGCGGAACCGTATCTCGTTGAATCAGTGATTCAAACAAAACATGCGGCGCTGTCTTGTCACCGCTTTTATACTGATTAATCGAGTTTAATTGTGAATTACCAAGCCATAAGATGATTTTTTGGGGCCGTCGTTTATTTACATGCTCCAGGCACAAATCGCAGTCTTTTATACCCGCGCAATGAATTCTGTCTCCGTTGAGCGACGCATAATAAGAAAAATTATCTTCACCCAATGCCAAGTTTTCGAATACGGTCTGCTTAGCGGAATAGTGAAATAAAAGTAACACGGCGGCAACGAACGAAATTAATATCGGAGATAGCGCGTTTTTAGCAAACTTTTTTAAATTATCATTCATGGCGTTTTAAAAAGATTGCTGTGTCCCACACACCATTCGTTGTCCAAATCAACCTCCAATTTGCAACCTTATTTAAAAAAATTGCCCACAGTGGCGATGCTGGGTCACTATCGATCAATCTGGAATTAGGGGAATAGCTCGTCCATGGGATATACCAATTAGCATTATCAAGAATGATCATCCCTCCAACTTTAACTTTTTCAATAGCAGCTACGGCGCAGTCGTCTCTCCATTCTCCATCAATGAGAATAAAATCTAAACTATTAGCAGCGAACTGATTAATAACTCGCACATAATCTTCCTGTTTTGGTTTATAGTGATATTCGATATTAGAAATATTGTTTGTCTGTATGTTCTTTTTGACTTTGTTGAACCAATCAGCACTATGTTCTACACTGCATAAGTGTTGCACTTGCTGTGCTAGCCAAAGAGAACTTTTCCCGGATCCACACTCAACTCCTACATCTTCTTTACGCAACAAGGTTGTTAACTGTCAACGGTTTTCTGAAAATCCCCATTTGTGGCTTTTGAATTTCCCCACTTTTGGCTGATTGTTAAAATTCCGGATTGTGCCTGAAAAGGCTTGACCTGATCTTCGTCCGGTATCGAGATCGTGGCTGTAATCGAATTTAAACGCAATAAATCTGTCATGCTTCTTCCTTTTCAGGCTTTTCTTCCCAGAAACCCGCTTTCTTCTTTTCCCTCAACCGGTAGGATTCTCCTTTAATGTTCAAAACCGTGGAGTGATGCAGCAGCCGGTCCAGGATGGCGGTGGCAATGACCGAATCGCCAAAGACCTCACCCCATTTGGTGAAACTCTGGTTCGAGGTGAGGATCATGGCCCCTTTTTCGTAGCGCCTTGAGACGAGCTGGAAGAAAA
>ASOC01000047.1 GCA_000405945.1 Candidatus Omnitrophus fodinae SCGC AAA011-A17 | reverse complement strand
CTGCAGATTGTCGGGAAGTGTCTTGGCTACCTGGCCGGCGATTTCTCGGGTGGAATGAAACTTGATGAGCCAGATCAACCCCACCAGGTAAACCAGGAAGTGTTTGATCTGGGGTTTCGTCAACACGCTCAAGAAATGCTTCAGAGCGGACGTAGTTTTCTTCGGGATAATTTTTCCCATGGCTTCCGTGTCCTCCTTGCCTTGCGTGGCATAGGAGATTTCGGCCGGAAGCCATTTTGCTTGAAGGATTTATCATTGTCGGTTACCTAAAATTTGTAGAACTCAAGTTATAAGTTAGCATAAGGCCCCCTCCCCTGTCAATCGCTAGTTCCCCGCATGTCGTAAGCTAATGAAATGTCCCCTGTTATTAGCTATTGAAATGTCCCCTTCAAACATAGGTTATGGTACTCATCAGGGTCTTAACATAAGGAGACTCTTTGATGCAGTACTCTATGACCGCTACGGTGAAGGCTATGAAAATCCAAGAAGTCATTTTAAAGGCCGTTTCCAAGCAAATCCTTTGGACTGAGGCCGCCGACATTATCGGTGTCTCCTACAGAACCATGAAACGCTGGAAAACTCGGTACCAAACTCATGGCTATGACGGCATCTTTGACCGGCGCATGAAAGGACCGAACCCCAGACGTGTCCCTTTCCAAGAACTCGAAACAATCTTGAATCTATACCAGACCACGTATTACGGTTTTAACGTCACTCACTTCCATGAAAAATTGGGAGACCATCACGGGATTAGCCGCGGTTACACCTTCGTGAAGTGTGCCCTTCAAACAGCAGGCCTTGTTGAAAAATCCAAAGCCCGCGGCAAACATCGAAGGCGTCGCCTGCGTAAACCACTCACCGGTATGATGCTTCATTTGGACGGCAGCACTCATGAGTGGATTCCCTATCTGCCGGGCGTCTTTTTTGATTTGCTCGTCCTTATGGACGATGCTACCGGCGAAATTTATGAAATGCTTCTCGTCGACGAAGAGAGCACCTTAACCTGTATGCTCCTTTTGCGCGATTGCGTTGCCACGCGCGGCATCTTCTGCTCCCTGTATTCGGACAGAGCAAGCCATTTTTTCTTCACTCCCAAGGCAGGCGGTCCGATCCAGGAAGGCCATCTGACCCAGATCGGACGGGCTCTCACAGAGCTTGGCATCCGTCCTATCCCTGCTTATCCCCCTCAAGCCAGAGGCCGTAGCGAACGCATCAATGAGACCCTTCAGGGTAGGCTCTGCAACGAGTTTCGTTTGCACGGCATCAAAACCAAGGAGGCTGCCAATCTTTTCTTGAAGCAAACCTTCATCCGCCAATTCAACCAGCGTTTCACCGTCAAAGCCGAGCAATCAGGATCTGCGTTTGTCCCTGTCCCGCCTCATCTTGATCTCGATTTGATTTTCTCCGTTAAAGAGGAACGCACTGTCGGTCACGACAACACGGTGACTTTCGAGCGGCTGGTCCTTCAAATTGAGCCTTCGTATTTACGAGTCTCTTTCGCCAAATGCGGGGTAATGGTCCACCAGCATCTCGATCAAACGCTCAGTATTACTTTCGGGCCTCATCTCCTCGGCCATTATGATTCCGATGGACAGCTCTTGAACAATTCAAAGCCTTCAGTTCAGAGGGGCGCAGCATGATTTCGGGGATATCCTTTACCCTTCACTCAACCAAAATCCTGGCTCTAATTGAAAATTTGAGGCCAAAATTACTACTCCTTTTCCCTCAAACTGCTCCTTTCCTCCCTTTTTGCTTTAAAACGATCCGGAGGACATCGTGAGATTTCAACCCGAGTTATCCACATATCAACACTTTCCACAAAGAAAGAAAAAGAACCAAAAAGAAAGAAACGACTACTACTATTCTTTTAACCTCTACCACCCAGAGGGGACAATTCACTTGCTACTAAAAGGGGACATCTTGACTAGCTACGAACATTAAGCGTTGATACCCCGGTTTCGATTGATTGACACCCGCTTCAAACTCCGATATAGTAACTTATAATGTATCCTATATCAGCAGCGCCTGTTAGGCTTTATGGCCGGGCCCTTTCCAGGCTGTTTTTCCCCGAGATTTGCCCGCTTTGCGGCATTTGCCTGCGCACCTGGGAATATCAGGTATGCGGCTCTTGCGAAGCCCTGTTAAGCGAGCTAAGGGAACCCCTTTGCCTTTCTTGCGCTGATGAATTGCCCGCCTTTTCCGGTCTTTCCCTATGCGGCCATTGCAGCCGCAGCCGGCATGATATTGACCGGGTTTGGTCCCTTTTCACTTATAATGATGCTTTTAAAAAAATCATTCATCGCGTCAAATTCTGCGGCAAACCCGCTCTTCTCAGGGTGTTTGAATCCCGGTTGGATGATTTTCTCCGCGGAACGGATTGGCCGAGTTTTGACGCGATTGTGCCAGTGCCGATGGATAGGCTGAAATTGTGGACAAGAGGATTTAATCAATCGTATCTTCTATCGCTCATGGCGGGAAAAACCCTTCAATTAACTGTGAACCGGGATTTGCTTAAGAAAAAATTCACGGATGCTCCTCAAAGCGCTCTCGCAAAAGACAAGCGCCTCTCAAATGTGGCAGGAACTTTTAAAGTGACCGATCCTGAATGGGCGCAAAACAGGGACATTCTTCTGGTGGATGATATCTACACCACGGGAGCCACGGTGAATGAATGCGCCAAAGTGCTTAAACAAGCCGGTGCCGCCTCGGTTTGCGCCTTCGCCCTGGCTCGAGTCGGCAGGAATAATTCATGAGAATTCTTGACCGCTATCTTATCAAACACTTGCTGATTCCAATTATCTTCTGCTCGTTCACGCTGATTTTTCTCATGGTGATTGCGGACCTCTTCGACCACCTGAGCGAATTAATGAAAAATCAGACTTCTTTCTCCTACATTGCCCAATACTATCTTCATCTTATCCCCTACGCCTTTGTGCAAACCATTCCGTGGGCAACTTTTCTCGGAACGGTTTTTCTCCTGGTGAACTTCAACGCGCACAACGAAATCATGGCCATGAAGGTAGCCGGCATGAGCATTTCAAAAATCATGCTCCCGTTGCTTTACATCGGTTTTCTGATCGGCATCGTTTCGTTCCTGGTGAATGACCGCCTGGTGCCGAAGACTTTTAAAACAGCCCAAGCCATTTTGGATGAACACATTGAACATTCAACGCGCGAAAGGCCGTCGGAGCCCGTCGTGAATAATTTCACTTATTTCGGCATGGCCAACCGGCTTTATTACGCCAAAAGTTTTAACGCCAAGGCCGGAAAGCTGGAGGGGCTGATTATTTTATTTTTTGACCAGAAAAAAAAAGCCACGCGCCGCATCTTTGCCAAAGAAGCTTTGTGGGAGCACAACGGCTGGCGTTTGAAAAATGTGACGGATTATGAATCGACGGGATCGGGAAAAATGCGGGGTGAACCGCGCGCTTACGCGGAGAAAATCTACAGCGAGCTCACGGAATCGCCCAAAGATTTCGCCAACGCCTCAAGCGAAGCCGCCCTGCTGAGCTATAAAAAGTTGAAATACTATATTGAACAGCTTAAGGAAAACGGACTGCAGGCCTACCCGGAAATGGTGGAGCTTCAGTACAAACTTTCCGCGCCCTGGCACAGTCTTATCACTATGCTTATAGCTATCCTATTTTTAACCGTAGCGCGCAAGAAAAAAATCATCGCTATCAACGTGCTTTACTGCCTGGGACTGGTCTTCGCGTTTCACGTTGTAGGCGCCATGTCTCTCGCCATGGGAAAAGCGGGCACGCTACCTCCCTTTGTCAGCGCTTGGAGCAATAATTTTCTTTTCTCCGTCGGGTCGATATTCTTTCTCGACCGGGCCAACGACTGAACCTCAAGTCCCCATTTCCCAGGAAGCCAAATACTCCTTCTGCTCCGCGGTCAACTCATCAATAGGAACATGCATGGCCTTTAATTTCAGGCGCGCGATTTCACGGTCAATGGCTTCCGGCACGGTATGAACCGTTTTCTTGAGAGAACGGCCGTGCTTGGCCATGTATTCCGAAGCCAGAGCCTGATTGGCGAAGGACATGTCCATCACGGAAGCGGGATGCCCTTCCGCGGCAGCGAGATTCACGAGACGCCCTTCGGCTATCAGATAAATTTTCTTTTTCCCCGAAAGTTCGTACTCATCCACAAATTCACGCACTTTCCGCTTGTGAAAAGCGAGTTCATAGAGCGCGGGGATGTCAATTTCAACGTTAAAGTGCCCGGAATTGGCCAAAATGGCGCCGTTTTTCATTTTCCGGAAATGTTCGCCGCGAAGCACGTGGATATTGCCGGTCACAGTGACAAACAGGTCTCCCAGCGGAGCGGCCTTGGACATGGGCATAACCCGGAACCCGTCCATCACAGCCTGAAGCGCGGTGAGAGGATCCACTTCGGTCACAATCACGTGAGCGCCCATGCCTCTGGCGCGTTCGGCAAGTCCCCTTCCGCACCAGCCATAGCCAGCCACAACCACGGTCGAACCCGCGAGCAGCATGTTGGTAGCGCGGATAATGCCGTCCAAGGTGGACTGTCCGGTGCCGTAACGGTTGTCAAAAAAGTGTTTGGTCATGGCGTCATTGACCGCGATGATGGGAAAAAGCAAAAGCTTTTCCTGGGCGAGACTTCTCAGCCGGACAACACCGGTCGTGGTTTCTTCGGTTCCGCCCAAAATTTTGCCGGCCTGATTCTTGCGTTTACCGTGCAAAATGGAAACCAAATCCGCGCCGTCATCCATGGTCATATCGGGCCTGGCGTCCAGAACCTGGTTGATGTGTTTGTAGTAGGTGGCTTTGTCCTCACCCTTGATGGCAAACACCGGGATTTTGTAAAAATGCACCAAAGCGGCGGCCACGTCATCCTGCGTGCTCAAAGGGTTGGACGCACAAAGATAAACCGACGCCCCACCGGCTTTAAGCGTGATCATCAGATTCGCGGTTTCCGACGTGACATGCAGGCAGGCCCCGATGGTCAATCTCTTCAAAGGCTGGGCTTTAAGAAAACGTTTTTTTACAAGCCCGAGGACAGGCATGTCTTTGCCGGCCCATTCGATTCTCAGCTTCCCGCCCATAGCCAGTTTCATGTCTTTGATATCGTGTTTCATGATTTCTATTTTCTCCCTCTCGAAAATTAAGACAGCCATTTTCAGTTTTTAAAATCCGCGCCCGTCAAGGGACGGCTCCACTTCGTTCCGCCACTTGCCCGTGGTTTCGCCACGGGCAAGTACACCCTTGCGGGTGCTGCAAAAGCCTGCTGTTCCGAATCCCCAGGGTAAAACCCGGGGCTGCTGGCAGCGAAACTTCCAGTTTCGCTGCCGTCTTGCGGTCCCAGCGCATGGGCGCTGGGGCATTCTCCATTGTTATTAAACGAGTACGGCATGGCACGCGGAAAAAGCTCTCTTACCGGCCGAACATCCTTTGCCCGAAGCGCCTATTTCCTTCTGAATTTGCTTCACCTTGTCGAGCTTCTCCCAGGTAAACTCCTTTTCCTCGCGGCCGAAATGACCGTAAGCAGCCGTGTTTCTGTAAATAGGGCGTCTGAGGTTAAGGATTTCGATGATTCCGTAAGGGGTAAAATCAAAAATCTTACGGATCACTTTTTCAAGGGTCTCGTCGGCAACCGTGCCGGTTCCGAAAGTGTTGACCATGATAGAGACTGGCTCGCGGACTCCGATGGCATAGGCCACTTGAATTTCGCAGCGTTTTGCAGCGCCCGCCGCAACCAAATTCTTCGTCACGTATCTGGCGAAATAAGAAGCGGAACGGTCCACCTTCGTCGGATCCTTGCCGCTGAACGCACCGCCGCCGTGAGCACCCACGCCGCCGTAGGTGTCCACAATGATTTTTCTTCCCGTCAGTCCCGTGTCTCCCTGCGGACCTCCCACCTCGAAACGGCCCGTGGGATTGATGTAAATCTTGGTCTTGGAGGAAAGATATTTCGCGGGAACGATTTTCTGGATCAACTGACGCGTAAGATCCTTCTCAATAGTACTCATCTTCACCTTCCCGTCATGCTGGGAACTGACCACCACGGCCGTGACCTCCTGGGGAATCCCGCCGTCATAAGCCACCGTCACCTGGCTTTTTCCGTCTGGCCGGAGGTAAGGAAGCGCCCCGGTTTTACGGAGCCGGGCAAGCCCTCGTGTCAGTTTATGCGCCAAGCTGATGGGAAGTGGCATAAATTCCGGGGTCTCATCCGTCGCGTATCCGAACATCATGCCCTGGTCGCCCGCCCCGCCCTTGTCCACGCCCATGGCAATATCGGGCGATTGTTTCTGGATCTGGGTAAGCACGCCGCAGGTTTTGTAGTCAAACCCGAAAGTCGCGTCCGTGTATCCGACTTCTTTAACTACCTGGCGCACGACTGCGGGAATATCCACGTAGCATTTGGTGGTGATTTCGCCAGCCACCATGACTGTCCCGGTTGTGACCAGGGCTTCACAGGCCACACGCCCGTAAGGGTCCTGCGCCAAAATGGAATCCAGCACAGCGTCTGAAATCTGATCGCAAAGTTTGTCCGGATGCCCCTCGGTGACTGACTCTGAAGTGAATAAATGTTTGTCTATTTTCATTCTCAAGACCTCCGTGATTTAAATAGGTTATTAGCACTTTCGTAGGAATTCAGGTCGCCTATATCGTACCAGATTCCATTTTTAAAAGGGTAAGCCCGCACCGTATCGCGCTCCAGCAGCCAAGTGATAAAGTAACCGGGAGCATCCGGGTTTTCCCTGTTCATTAAATACTCGTCAATTCTAGCCAGCTTACGTTTCGGGAAAAAATAAAGCCCCATGCTGACCTGCGTGCACGGCGGATCCGCGGGTTTTTCGAGAAACAGGGTAACCTTTCCCCCGTTGTCCGTTTGCAGCACGCCGTATTTTTTTGCCGCCAGGGCCGGGTTTCCGAGATCCACGGCACCCACCGTGATATCCGGCCGGTGTTTAAGCGCTACATCCACAAAAGGCCGGAGCGGAAAATCAAACAAATTATCTCCGGCCAGCACAATCACATCATCGTTGATTTTCGCTTCCTTGACAGCCAGCTGCAAATCGCGGATAGCGCCCAAACGGTCGTCATTGCTCATGGACGCATCATTGATCACCTTGACGCGCGTCTTTAAAACCGCTTTTTTCTGCCAGTCTAAAAAATGCTGCTTGAATCTGGCATTGGTGATTATCACCACTTCATCTATCTCGGAAATAAGCGCCAATTTCTCAATCAAATGGTCCAAAAGAGACTTTTGTCCCACAGGAAGCAGTGGTTTGGGCTTGTCCTTGGTCAATGGATAAAGCCTTGTCGCAAACCCCGCGCACAAAATCACCGCCTTCATTCAGTCCCTCTAATCTTTTTCATCCGCAAGCTGCTTTTTAAAATAATCGATCGATTTATTTTCAATCGGATTGGCGCCGCAAAGAACGGCCAAATAAAAACTCATATAATCCGCCTTATAAATCAGGGAAAATATCCTGGCCAGAAGCGAATCCCCTTCGGAATACACCTCCCGGAATAAAACTCCCCTTTTTCGAATCAACTCCTGGGTGATTTTCATCCGGACCCTGACGCGGGGATGTTCCTCCGCGTCACGCAGAAAAACCGGGGCAAAAAATTCGAGCTGCGCCGTCTGATTTTCCCAGCCCATGATTTCATTGTGATTCATTTCCGGCAGCACATGGTGCGTGGCCAGGACTTTGGCATTCTCCTCAACCTGCCCCCGCCACCGCAAGGCCAGGGCCTCAAAATGATCCATGGCGCTGTAAAACAAGGGGTATTTCCCGTGGAGAAATACCGCCAATTCTTTCGCCTCGTTTCCGGAAGTCACCGCCGGATTCATGCTGTTCCGCAGTCTCCGGACAACAGACACGGCCTCCGCAAAATCCGCGGCGCTCAACTTGATCAATCCCAGCTGATCGAAAAGAAGAAGGCCGGGAATCACAAGAAATTCAATGGCCATTCTCGGCGGGAACCCTGCCGGAATTTTAATGTGCGGGTCTCCGTAAGTCTTTGCCATTTTTTCGACTTCCCCGCCCGAACTGATGGCAATGACCATCGCTTTTTTTTCTTTACCGTCCTTGTAAGATGAGATGGTTTCCTCGGTATTTCCCGAGTAACTGGACACCACGAGCAGGGTTTCGGGCCCGACGAATTGCGGCAGGGTGTATCCGCGGTTGACCATCACCGGACAGCTTATTTGGCGCTGGGTATAACCCACTATCACGTCCGCGCCTATAGCCGACCCGCCTACTCCGGCGAACACAATCTGTTTGATGCTGCGTCCCCAACCGGACGGAATCCGGAAATCACGGCCGATTCGAAAGGCCTCTTCGAGTTTTCTCGGAAAATCCTCGATCACGGCCAGCATCCCTCCCGGATCGTAGGAAGCGATTTTTACCTGATCTTCCAAAATTTTCAAAGAATCATTCATGACAAATTTTCAATCAGTTCCGGAATCATTTCTTTCAGCCGCTCGGTCAAATATTTTTTAATCTGGTGACCCGTGTTCAATTTCATAGCTTCGTTCGCGAGCTCCTGAGCCTGCGTCAGCGTGATGGCACGGATGACTTTTTTGACCTTAGGCAGTACCAGAGGGCTGGTGCTGATTTCATCAATACCCAACCCCACCAAAAGAATCGCCAGCAGAGGGTCTCCGCCCATTTCCCCGCAAGTGCCCACCCACACCCCGTTGGCGTGGCCGTTATCAATCACCATTTTGATCAAGTGCAAAATAGCCGGATGGGCCGGTTCATAAAGATAGGCGATTTTTTCGTTCACGCGGTCAACCGCCAGCGCGTATTGAATGAGGTCATTGGTGCCGATGGAAAAAAAGTTCACTTCCTTGGCCAGGGCGTTGCTCACCAAAGCAGCCGAAGGGATTTCAATCATGGCGCCCACTTCCATGTTTCCGTCAAAAGGGATATTTTCCTTGGAGAGCTCCTCTTTGGCCTCAAGCAAAATCTGATTAGCCTGCTGAAGCTCCTCAAGGTTGCAAATCATGGGATACATGATTTTCAGCTTGCCGTACTTGGAGGCCCTTAAAATGGCGCGAAGCTGGGTTTTGAAAATATCCACCCGAGCCAGGCAAAAACGGATGGCCCGCCAGCCCAGAAAGGGGTTCATCTCATACGGGAGCTCAAGGGAAGAAAGAAATTTGTCGCCGCCCAAATCAAGAGTGCGGACAATGACCGAATTGGGATAAATATCTTCCACCACCTTGCGGTAGGCCTGAAACTGCTCATCCTCGGTGGGCAAATCCCCGCGGTTCAAATAGAAATATTCCGTGCGATAAAGGCCGATACCGGCCGCGCCGTGGGCAATGACTGACGGAATCTCATCCGGAAATTCAATATTGGCCGAAAGATCAACCCCGTGATGATCAAGCGTCTCGGCCTTAAGATCTTTAAGCCGGTCAAGTTCACGGTTGAGTTCGACATATTTGCGCGCTTCAAGCCTGTAGCGCCGGACGGTCTCTTCATCCGGGTTCACCACCACAATGCCCCGGCTGCCGTCCACCACAATGAGATCGCCGGTCGCCACTTCACGGCTTATGCCCTCAAGACCCACCACAGCCGGAATTTCAAGAGACCGGGCCATGATAGCCGTATGCGACGTCGGGCCTCCGATATCAGTCACAAAAGCGATGACATATTCCCGGTTCATGGTGGCCGTGTCAGACGGCGACAAATCGTGGGAGACAACGACCACTTTATCCTTAAGATCGACCAAAATGTCTTTGGAATGTCCCATCAAGTTCTGAAGGATGCGCCGCGAAATATCCTTGATATCCGCAACTCTTTCCCTGAGATACTCGTCATCAATTTTCGAAAAAGCCTGAAAGTATTTCTGAATCACGCCGCTGAAGGCGGATTCCGTGTTGACGCGATCCTCTTTGATTCTGAAGATCACGTCCTCAATGAGCGTCCTGTCTTCAAGGATCAAAAGGTGGGCATTGAAAATGTCCGAGTGCTCCCGTCCCAATTCCTGGGAAATTTTGCGCCGTATCCCTAAAAGTTCGGCCCGGGTCTTGGTGAGGGCGTCTTCAAAACGGGTGATTTCGCGCGGCACATCGTCTTCGGAAATCGTCACACGGGGAACGGACAAATCCTCCCCATGCAGCAGAAGAATCTTGCCGATGGCGACGCCTGGCGAAACCGGAATACCCCGCATGGCGATCATCAGTTATTGCTCTCCGAAATTGCTCTCGAAAAGTTTTCCAATGGCCAGAAGGGCCTGCTCGGCGTCTGCGCCGTTTGCCGACACCACCACCTGGCTTCCGGGACTGGCGGCCAGCGTCATCAATCCCATAATCGACTTGCCGTTCACTTTTTGCCGGCCCTTGCGTATATAAAGATCACACTGGAACTTATTGGCAAGCTGCACAAACATGGCCGCGGGTCGCGCATGCAGTCCCAGCTTGTTTTTCACGGTAAACTTTTTTTCAAATTGAGAAGTCGTGCTCTGACTTTCCGATTTTTCTTTATTGGTCATTTTAAGACTGAAACCTTTCCTTCTTTCGTATTTAGTTCAAAAAATTCTTCAAAAATCAACTTGGCGAGCTTTTCCTGGTCATGGCGCACCTGCTCGCCCAGCCGCACCATTTCCGCCTCCACCACTTCATAACCGCGCTCCCGGATGCGGTCCACGTCAAGCCGCGCCGGATACGCGTTCTGCGACCCGTACCGGGTCAGAAGATAATCGGGAATTACCGCCGTGTTCACAAACACCGCGTCGATAATGCGGGGATCCGTGTGCTGGATCAGCTGGCTTAAATGATCAAACACAGAAAACCCGTCTGTTTCTCCCGGCTGCGTCATAACATTCGCGATATAGAACTTCCGCGCTTCGGATTCCAGGATACGGTCCAGGATATCCTTGATCAAAAGATTCGGAAGCACGCTGGTGTAAAGACTGCCCGGGCCGTAAATAATCAGGTCTGCGTTGTCAATCGCGTCCAGCGCCTCCTCCGTGGCCCGGCAATCTTCCGGCTTGAGCCAGACGCGCTTCAAAGCCACGGACCGTGCCGTGATATTCGTTTCGCCTTCCACCACCTTGCCGTCCTCAAATTCTCCCACCAACGCCACCTTTTCCAGAGTGGAGGGGATGACACTCCCGCGGATGGCGAGCACTTTGCTCGATTCTTTGATGGCCTTGTCAAAGTCTCCGGTCACTTTGGAAAGCGCGGTGATGAACAAATTTCCGAAGCTGTGTCCCTTAAGGCCATGCCCGTTTTCAAAACGGTACTGAAAAAGCTCCAGCATCAAAGGCTCCGCGTCGGCCAGCGCGACCAGACAGTTTCTAATATCACCCGGGGGCAGGATATCAAGTTCGTCCCGCAGCCGGCCCGAACTTCCGCCCGTGTCCGTGACCGTCACAATAGCGGTGATGTTTTTGGTGTAATTCTTTAATCCGGATAAAAGGGTCGCAAGCCCGGTTCCCCCGCCTATGGCCACCACGCGGGGCCCTTTTTCGAGGAAGCGCTCCTGCCTTTTCTGGTAAACGATGTCCACCAATTCCCCGGTGCGCTGCGGCATAAGGGTCCTGACAAAAATCCTGAGAATGTTTTTAATGGCCATGATAATCAGAAAAACCCCGAAAATGAGCAGCGCGGTGGAAAACGCGGCGAATAAAACGCTGGTTTTTGAAAATGCGCGCACCGCATACAGCCCCACCAGAATAATCATAAGCAGTCCGAGCGCGCAGAGGAATATCCAGCGTTTGATTCCCATGCCCGGATAAAACCATTTAAAAAACTGCAATTTCTTTTCCTCTGACATACCCTACCCCTCGCTGGGAGACTCGCTTCCAGCTTCCTTATTGGACGCACGGCCCGACATGACCTCGATCAACTTACGGTTCAATTCTCTGGCGCTGTGGTCTCCCATCCGCTTCAACCGCTCATTCAAGGCCGCAATTTCCACCAGCACTGGGATATTGCGCCCCGGCCTCACGGGCAAAATCAAATGAGGAAGTTTCACCCCGAGAATTTCATAATACTGGGTTTCAAGACCCGTTCTCTCGTACTCATTCTTCTGATCCCAGGGTTCCAGAGTCACCACCAGGTTGATTTTCTTATGATTGCGGATGGCGCCCACGCCGAAAATGGTTTTCACGTTAACAATGCCTATCCCTCTGATTTCCATGTGATGCTGAATTCTCTCGCTTGAAGAACCCAAAAGCTCATCCGTGCTCTGGCGTTTGATTTGAACGATGTCATCCGCCACCAGGCGGTGCCCGCGCTCCACCAATTCCAGCGCCGTCTCGGATTTGCCGATACTGCTTTTGCCGACCAGCAGGATGCCCGTTCCGTAAACGTCCACAAACGTGCCGTGCAGCGTAACTGTGGGCGCGTTCTCTTCCTCGACGAACACCGTGATTTGACTGACCAGCTTTGAAGTCTGAAGCGGCGATTTAAAAATCGGCACCTGCCTTTCCTCCGCCAGCTTCAAAAAATCCGCCGGAAGCTTCTGATTTTTCGAAACAATGATGCACGGAATTTTGTAGCTGAAAAACTTTGTCAAGTTCTTCTTTTTCGCCCGGGCTGAAAGTTTATGAAGAAATGTAACCTCTGTCTTGCCGAGAATCTGTATCCGGTCAAAGGCGAAATAGTCGTAATACCCCGTGAAAGCCAGTCCGGGCCGGTGAATTTCCGCGGAGCGTATTCTCCGCTCAAGCGAAACTCCCGGTAGAAGCAGATGAAGTCTGAGCTTCTCCTTGAGCGCATGATAAAGCCGCTGAATGGTTAAATACCGGGCAGGTTCCGTCACAAAAACCTCAATGTCTCTTTTCTTCTTCATTGCGGATGACTTCGTAAATTTCAGAAGCGTCCTTGGCCCGTTTCAGGAGTTCGCAGAAAAAATTATCCCTTAAAAGCCGCGAAATCCGGGCAAGCGCCTTTAGATGCGGGCCCGCGGAATCTTTGGGCGCCACAAGAAGGAAAAATATGAAGACAGGTTCCCCGTCGAGGGCGTCGAAATCAACGCCTTTTTTACTGATACCCAGCACGGCGATAAGCTCGCTCAATTTCTCCGTCTTGGCATGAGGAATGGCAATGCCCTGGCCAATACCCGTGGAGCCAAGATTCTCGCGCTCTATCAACGACTTGACGATAGCCTTCTTGTCGCCGATATCCTTGACTTTGGCTAAAATATCCACGAGTTCCTTCAAGGCCTCTTCCTTGTTGTTTGCCTCCATGCCTATCTTAATGGCCTGTTTGCCAAGAATATCCGTGATTTTCATCCTTTTACCCCTTTCCTCTGCTTATTAAGATTCTGATTCGATCAAACCAAAATTGCCGTCAGCGCGGCGGTAAATAACGTTGACCGATTTGGTCTCGGCGCTGCGAAACACAAAAAACTGCCGGTCGGTGGTTGAGAGTTTTTTTTGCGCATCCTGAACGGACATGGCTTTCACGGTGAAACTTTTTTCAGGAATCACTCTAGCCGGTTCCTCCACAGATGTCTCAGAACCGCCGAGTTCCTCGGCACCAGCCAGAACCATTTCCGCGATCTCCCGCCTGGCCAGTACGTTGTGATGGTTTTTGATCTTTTCCTTGCGCTTTTTCAGCTGCGCCGCCACTTTAAGTTCGGCCGCGTCAAAAGCCGCGAAAAAGTGCTCTTCGCTCCTGCCCTCGCCGTAAAAACGGAGTTCGCTTCCGAGCATCGTGATCTCGGCGATATACAGGTATTTTTCGATCTTAAGCACCACTTTGGCCGATAGCAAATCGCGGTACTTCGCAAGTTTATCCAGTTTCTCCTCAATGTGCTCACGCATGCGCACGGGAACCTTGATGTGTTTTCCTATCACCTGAATCTGCATAGCTCTCCTTCACGATAAAACAAATCTATCGCCCAGATAAATTTCCCTGGCCTTGCGGTCCGTCGCGAGAAACTGCGACGTTCCCGACACTTCGATTTTTCCTTCATACATGATATAGGCCCGGTCCGTGATCGCGAGGGTCTCCCTCACGCTATGATCTGTCAACAAAATGCTCAGGCCCTGGGCCTTGAGTTTTCCCAATATTTTCTGGACTTCAAAAACCGCGATAGGATCCACTCCGCTGAAAGGTTCATCCAAAAGGATAAGTGAAGGGTTGGTCACAAGAGCCCGCGTGATTTCAAGACGCCGCCTTTCACCGCCCGAAAGCGTGTAGGCCTTGCTCTTGGCCAAATAGGCGATATCGAGGTCATTCAAAAGCTTTTTAAGCCGGCGTTCTCTTTCCACCTGTGGAATGTCCAGCGTTTCAAGAATGGCCATGATATTTTCTTCCACGGTGAGCTTGCGAAAAATGGAGGGTTCCTGCGAAAGATAGCCGATGCCGAGGCGTGCTCTTTTATAAATCGGAAGTTGGGTGATATCTTCGCCGCGGAAAAAAATTTTTCCCTCTTCAGGGCGGATGACGCCCACCACCATGTAGAACGTGGTAGTTTTCCCGGCGCCATTCGGGCCAAGCAGCCCGACAATTTCGCCTCTTCTGATCTGAATCGAAACCTTATTGACCACACAACGGCCGCGGTAGGACTTCACTATATTTTCAGTTTCAAGAAGATACAAAATATAAGTCTCTCTTTCTTTTGTCTGATTTATTTTTTTTCGCCCAGAGACAGTATGTTCCCGGTTTCGGGATTGGTGCCCGGGAAATAAACCGCTTCCGTGCTTCCGCCCATGATGACCCGGCCTTCCTTGGCCAGATAGGTGACTTCATCCGAATATGTGGCATTGCCCTCCGGCGTGATAATGGCCACATTGCCTTTGGCCACTATCGTGTCCACCCGCTTGGAAACCTTGTCGTAAATAACATCCATGTTGTCGGCCGTCAATTTGCCCCTGTGATCCGTGGCCACCACGTTCTTATGAAAATGAGCGATGTTTTGCTCATAGTGAATATCCAAAGGACCATCGCAAGTGATAATCGTGGGGACGCTCGACTTGGGGTCGTCGCTTTGAATCACCACGGTCACATTTTTATGAAACTGCACCTTTTTAAGCAGCGAATCTCCGCGCGCGCCCAAACCGTCGACGTCAATATTGTCCTTTTTCACGGAGACCTTGTCTTCCGTGTCCAGCGACTTTTCTGAAGGGTGAATATCCAGTTTGTTGGTGATAAGCCGGGCGCCTTCCTGCGTCGTGGCCACCACGTTGTTGGCCAAATGCACAGTGCTGGTAGACTTATCAAAAATCCCCTGATCGGCCGTGACGGTCACAGGATTGTCATCCGCGTAAGCCTTGGCAATCACATTATTGAGAGCCACAATTTTGGCCAAAATATTGGCCGTGTCCCCTTCAATCTCAAGCTCCTTTTTTCCGCTCGTGGCGTACTTGGAAAAAGAAAAACTGTAAACCTTGTGCGCCTCAGACTGGATGTCCGACGCGGCAGGCGCCACGCCCGGGCCCGTAGCCCCCACATAAAGCTTGAAAGATATAAAACCAACGTAAGCCAGCAAAACCGCTAAACTGGCAATAAGAAACTTCTTCATCATTTCAGGATACCTCGTAAAGTCAAGCGGCGATTGGCCGCCCGATCAGACGGTCCAGCGCCATCCGCGCAGGGCCGTTTGTTCAAGCGGCGAGCGGCCGCCTGGTCAGACGGCCCGGAGCCGATCGCTCCGGGCTCAATTTCCGCCCATTAAAATTTCCTCCGGAGTCGTCTTCCACCGGTCGTGCATCCATACCCATTGCTCCGGGTATCTGCGAATGTACTTTTCCACCACAGCGGACCACCGTTCCGTGAATTCCCGAACCGCCTCGTCCTTCGAACCTTTCACGGCCTGCGGTGAAAGGGGTTCCTCCACAATCAAACGGTAACGGTCTCCCTCCCTAATCATGAAAGCCGGAACCATGACGGTTTGAGCCGCCATCGCCAGCTTCACCGGAGCGGTCGGCGTGAAAGCGGGCCGTCCGAAGAAATCGACAAAAATACCTTGAACGCTCCTTACATCCTGATCCGCGAGCACGCCCAGGATCTGGTTATTCTTCAAAACCCGCAGCATTTCCTTGGGCGATTCATCCCGGTAAATGGTGCGGATATTAACGCGCTCCCTTAGTCCGGTGATGATTTTATTATATTTTTCGTAATAAATCCGTTTTCCGACAACAGCGCTGCCGCCGAATCCCATCAATCCAAAAGCCGCGGCCAAAAGCTCCCAATTGCCAATATGGCTGGCCAGAATCACAAGCCCTTTGCCCTTATCCAGGATACGCTTGACGCGCGTGAACTCATCGTCATACACCACCCATTCCCCGATATTTTCCTTGGTCAGGGATGTGAACCGGATCGTGTCCACCGTGGTCAGCGCGAGATTTTCAAAAACCCGCCGGCCTATGGTTTTCAATTCCGCGTCGCTTTTTTCATCTTTCCAGGCTATGCGGAGATTATTCAAAACCTTTTTTCTTTGCCGGCCAACTAAATAAAAAGCCGTTGCTCCAGCCAAGCGCGCAAACGACAACGCGCAAGACCTGGACATAATCCGGACAAATGCCATGGCTCCCCTTAAAAGGAGATAAAGCACATATCGCCGGGGTCTGTTTTTCATAAAGCCAGTAATTCTAAGGGGTAATCACTAATCCGTCAAGGGTCGTCAAGGGAC
>ASOC01000046.1 GCA_000405945.1 Candidatus Omnitrophus fodinae SCGC AAA011-A17 | reverse complement strand
GGTACTGCTCCGGTTCCCCCGGGCAAGCCCGGGGCACCCTCCGCTGTCGACAAGATTTTCTCCGCTTGAATTTTTGCGTTGGTCATGATTTTTTCTTACAGCCCCTTTCGCAGGCAATGATTTCCTGCAAAGCAATGGCATAGGGTCTGTGTTTCATAATTTTTAACGCAAGAACGGTATTCACTCCGGAACGGCAGCCGGCCGCAGCGACCACCGTATCACCGGGCTTAAGATAGCCTTTCCTCATCACCCGCTCGGTGATTTGAAAGCAAACCCGGCCGCCCGTGCCCAGAATCTCCTCCAGAACTCTTTCCTTTTTGCCCCAGGGTTTTAATCCTAAAAACTTATTAAGGTAACGGACAAAAGAAAGCGGCCAGAGAGAATATTTGTCCTGCAAAAAAACATATTCAATATTCCGGATCTTCTCAAAAATCCGGGGATTGAATTTATCAGTTCTAGGCACTCGTCTTTGGTTGTGCGTGACAATGAAAACACGGCCCGCTTTTTTTACAGGGCAATTCGCCAAGCATTCTGCCGTGGCCCCGGTTGTTGAGGCTATAATAAGCGGAACTTCCTTCTCCATGGCCCAAGCCCAAGCCTTTAAAAGCATTTCAAAGGTTTGGTCGTCCTGTTCTGTCGGGAGGGAAACCTGGCTATATGTCACTTAGCCCTCTCATGAGAAATTACTGGAGCAATAGTTGTTCAAGGGCTTCTTTTTTCACAATAATGATTTGATGCGGTTTGATGTCAATAAGTTTGGCGCGTTTAAGCCGGTATAGATGTCGCGCTACTGTTTCGCGGGCCGCGCCTATTCTTTGGGCTATTTCCTGCCTGGTGAAAGGAATAAAAAGGGTTTCCTGAACGTTTGCCGAGCCATCCTTGCCTTTGAGCATATCGAGGAGAAATTTCACCAGCCTTTTATTGACATCCTTGAGAGAAACTTCTTCGATAAGAGCACTGTAGCGCTTCAGCCGTTCGGATAGCAGACGGGTCAGCGCATGCGCCAAATTATGATTCATTTGCAATAGTTTGGCGAAATCATGCCGGGAAAGAAACAAAACTGTGCACCTGCTGAGCGCTTCCGCGGAAGAGCTGCAAAACCATTGGCAGGAACCGGGATGGCACCCGCAAGTGTCCCCCTTCTGCAGGATTTCGAGAATTTGCTCCCTTCCCGAAAATGCGGTTCTGAAAATTTTCACCCTTCCCGTTTGGACAAAGAAAATCCGCTCACAAGGACGCCCTTCCTGGAACAAGATTTCGCCTTTATTAAAATCCTTTATGCGTACCCGGCTTTTTAAAAAATCCTGTTCCCCGGCGGACAAGTCTTTGAAAAAAGAAAATTCTCCGAATAGAACTCCGTTATTTTTAACCATTTCTGGGCTCAAACTTTCAGCAATAGGATTCATTATGACTTAAAATCTCTCCGGCTGTCAACTCGCCATGCCAGCCAATTTGGGGAATAATTTATAACATGAGCAACCTATTTTATCCAGAAAATATCAAATTAAAGCTATCGGGTCTCATCATGCCATGAAAAACGCTTAACCCCTGCTAATTCAATGAGAACTATCTATTTTCTGTCATCATGACGGCTTCATCTGAAAGTCATCCCTTTTAACGGGTCATAATGCCGGGCTGGATTGCATCATCTTTTTTTTGAATATTTATCGGAAATCTCTTTTATTTTCAAGGCCAAGTGCTGTATACTAATGCCCTTGCATCAATAGACTGTCGACCACAATAACAATCCGAGAGGGTTAACCGATTTTTTATATTATGCAAAACAGACTATTAAACCCGGGCGTTTTTAAAACCTTCAAAAAATGGTCTCCCAATCCTCTTTCAATCTTCCTTCTTGCAATTCTGATAACTGCCGCTTTTGGGTCTCCAGCTTATTCCGCGGAGTCCGCATCGTTTAATATTCTGGATGCAGGCGAAAAAGGAACAACCCCTGCGGGACAATCCAAAGGGACTTTGATCCCGACTTACGACCCATCCACAAACAAAGATGTGCTGGAACTGGATTATTCGCTGGGTCCCAATTCTTCCTTAACGGTTTGGGCAAAAAGCTTTCCCGCGGAGTTAACAGCAGATGCCGCGAATTCTGTAAAACTAGGTTTGAAAATCTCTGATGCGGAACAAATAAGCCAAATTTCCGTGGCAGTTCAATTAAGAGGGACAAACGGCTCTCAAAACATCCCGCTCGATTTAAAGGCGGGTTGGAGCTCTCTGGAAGAATCCATTGACTGGAAAAGCCTGGGAAATCTAACCGAAGCGGCTTTCATCATTAGCCCGGCCGCAAACATAGAATCCGCGGAAGGCACCTTGTCATTGGCCCTCGAATTTGTTCAGCAAAAGGCTGCGGCTCGGGTTTCTGCGACTGCTGCCGAAACAACTCCAGCGGCAGCGCCCGAATCTAACCAGTCCGTATCCGTAACTGAAGAAACTCCGCAACCAAAAGCCGCGGCAGCTGAGGAAACCGCTTCCGAAGCGGCAGCATCTGCTGAACCCCGTTCTTCTTACAGCCTTCAGGACGCACAGGAAAAAGGGGCCGTCGGAGTGGGATTGGCAAAAGGTTCGCTAACCTCCACGTACGATGAGGCGGTGGATAAAGACGTTCAGGAAATCGACTATTCTTTGGCAGAAGATTCAGCCGTCAATCTTTGGGCAAAGGGCTTTCCAAAAGACCTCGGCCCCGAAACGGTCAACACATTGAAAATCGGACTTCGCGTGCCCGAAGGGGATCAAATTAATCAGATAGGCGTGAAATTGATTCTCAAAGGCGCGAACAGTTCGCAAAACATTCCTTTGCATCTCAAATCCGGCTGGAATTCAATTCAGGAATTTATCGATTGGGATAGCATTGGAAATTTGCAGGAGATAACTTTTGTGGTGTCACCCATCAGGGATGTTAAGAATCCAAGCGGCACCTTGTCCTTTGCCCTGGATTTTGTCAAAAGGGACCCTTCAAAAGTGGTAACCGGGGGCGAAGATGGGTTATCCACCTACAGTATTTTGGACGCGGGAGAAAAAGGCGTTTTCAACATCGGCCCGTCAAAGGGATCGGTTACCGGTGTCTACGATGAGGATATTGCTAAAGATGTTTGGAAATTTGACTACGCGCTGCCCCAAGGCTCGGTTGTGGGTGTGTGGACAAAAAGCTATCCCGCCGGGTTGAATGCGGATACAGCGGACGCAGGACGGATTGGGGTCAAAGTCCTGAATCCGGATCAGGTGAATCAGGTCTCCGTGAAGCTGGAAATCAAGGGCACCCATAATATGCAATCCATCCCTCTCCATCTCCGGGCAGGCTGGAATTCTTTTCGCGAACTGATCAACTGGAATATGATTGGAGACCTCACCGAGGTTGTTTTTGTCGTCAGCCCCATGGGAAACAACAGGATCGGCGACAACCCGCTCTGGTTTAATCCCACGGAACAAGGCCCGGAAACGGCCAACCAATCAACCGGGACTCTTTATTTTGACCTCGATTTCGGACAGGTGACATTCTTGCAGAAGTATGCCCCTTTTGTGAAGGTCGATTTAATCCTTTTGGTCAGTTTTCTTTTAGCGCTTCTGGCCTCATTTATTCTCAACCTGTCGGGTCGGAAACGTCCTCGCCGGCAGTTTTCGCATGTGAGCGTGGAGGAAGTTAAACAAGATACCCAGGATTCTTCTTTCTCGTCCACAATTAAGCGGGATTTTCTTCACGGCACCGTGGCCGTATTGATTGCCGTCATTGCCTATTTCATCTACTCCCTGGGTTCCATGAATCCTCTGGATGGCGACTTTAGCTTCAACTTCCTTGTCTTGGGATTACTGGGCGGCGTGGCCGGGGAAATGCTGAAATTCGGAATCACGCGTCAGCATCTTACGCCCGCGGAAATTTTTCAAAACATTCTTATAACGGGACTTCTGACCGTTTCCTCGAGCAGATTGGAATTGCTTGCGGCTCCCGCAAACTGGTGCCAGCTCCTGACCATAAGCAACCTCACGGCCGCCATTGTCTTTTTGATTTACCAGGTCTTCAACGCCAGCTCCCTGTCTTCAATTGGCAAACATTTGAAACCGGTAGCCGCGGCAATGATTGTCGCCACCCCTTATATTTTTGGATGGCTGCTTTTGCTCGAAAACGCGACTTTTTTGGAAAAATTGAGCAACGGCATCACCTTTGGCCTGCTGGCCGCCTGGCCGGCTTTCCTCGGATTCATGGGGCAGCTTCTCGTGGTGTTTGGTTTTAATGAAGCCATCGCTAACGGTATAGGCCTGGTCACCAAGGGAAGAACACTGAAAACCGTCAAAGCACACCTTTATGTTTTGCTGGTTTCCCTGGGCGCTGTTTTATCGCCGCTCATTGCCAATTTAGGCTCCACAGAAGCCGTCGCTGCGCTACCCGTTTTTGTCAGAGCGGTTATAGCGGTTTTGACAACCGGTTTCTCTTTTGCCGGGTTGTGGGGAGAAGTTTATCTGATCACGGGCATTCTCCTTGACAGCGGACGCCGGCTCGCGCCCACGGAAGAAAGCATATCGAAGCATGTTCTCATTGGCACCAAAAAAGGACTGGCTTACAGCGGCATTCTTGTGGCCCTGATCTACGCCTTGAGCATCCTGGTCAACGCGCCCCTGTCTCAAAAAATCATGGGGGCCTTCCCTATAGGCGTGGGAATCATTTGCGGTGCTTTGCTTTTTCCGCTGCTCAAAACCATCATTGAAACTTTTGACGGCAGCCTGCCTTTCTTCGAAAGAATGCGTTACAGTTACCGCAGTGCGACGCTTTGGTTCAGGGGCGCTGTGTGCGGATTTGGATTCGCCTATATGATCACGCACGGACTTTTCCAGGCGGAAATGCCGGAGCGCGTCAAATTCGGTCTGGGCATCGGTCTCGTCGCCTCCCTTGGAATGAGTCTTCTCAGAGACGCCGTGTACGCGGTCAAAGGCCAGGGACGCATTCAAACCTGGCGGCTTTATTTTATTGACGGATTGCTTGGAGCATTTGTGGGAAGCGCCGCTGCTTTTTACCTCGACTCCTTGCAGGTTCCGGTCGTCATAGAAAAATTCAAACTCTACGCAAGCTCAGGCCTGTCGCCCGTGGAATACATCACCTATCCCCTGCTTAACAAGTGGGGCCGCATTCATCTGGGGACGTATTCAGGCGGCGTCAAACTGCTCTTTATCGAATCCTTGGCCGGCGTCATCAACTGGTCTATCGCCGCCTGGCTCTTTGCCATCAACAAAGTTTTCATGCAGGCGTTTTTCGACAAAGACAAAACACCCATCAAGTTTTTCTTTTCAAAAGCGGGGTTCTCCCAGCTGGTGGAACACATGATTTACGTTCTGCGGTGGGGTTTGTGGATGTCGCCCATTATCTTCACCTTTTTGCGCATGATGCCCAACCCGACCTGGTACAACCAGGACGGCGCCATCCGCACGCTGTTCGCGATTTTCCACAGCGCCACCATGTCGCCTGAGGCTTTTCAGGCGTGGAGTCTGAAAATATTTATTTATGTCATGGCTTTTGATTTTTTCCGCATCCTTATCTGGATGGATCACATGGGATTGCGCGTGGCCACGCTGGTCAACTTGAGTTTTATCGGCATGGACAAACTCGATGAAAAAATCGCTCGGTTCATAGGCCCGGCTGCGGCGCAGCGTTACATTCCCGAAGGCGTCAAGCGGTTCACCACTTGGGCGCCTTTGCTTATTCCCTTTTATCTGCCGCGCGGACAGGCTTGGGATTTCGCCTGGAGCACGGCCGAGTCCATGCAAAACGCCGCCAGCCGCAGGGGGCTTTTGTCGGGTTTGAGCTCTTTCAACCTATTCCAAGCTTTGCTTCTTATCACGGCTGGAATTTTCGTCTGCACCGGCATTTCCCATATCCTCCATATTCTTCACCGCCGTTCCCTGCTCAGGAAAATCAAAAGTCATGATTTGTCCAATCGTGAATACCGCGTGGTTTTAAAAGAAAACGGCGAAAGTTACAGCGAAGTTCTCCAAAAAGAATCCGATATCAGCCGGCGTTCTTACGACATGATAGATCCCTGCGGACGAGTCCTGTTTATCGTGGACGCGGCCGAGCAACCCGAAAGCGCAAAACGCGCCTGGCCGGTGATAGGAAATTTCCCCAGAGAAAAATTCGAAGCCTCGCGCGTCAAAAGAACGGACGATGCCCTTAAAGTTCAGAATTCCTCCAATGGCGTCAGGAGCACGATTCACATCAGCCTGCCGGACAAAGACAGCACGGCGGAGATCTGGAATATCACGGTGGAAAATCTCACCAAAGACAGCCGCCAGCTCAAGGTGGTGCCCTATTTGGAGTGGGTGCTAAACGGCGGCATTCACGACCGCTTCCACACCCAATACGCGAGACTTTATCCCGAGATGGCATACGAGAGCAGCGCCAATGCTGTTTTGTCCTGGCAGAAAAGCACTAAATCAATGGGAATTTTGGCCTCTGATATCGCGCCGGAAGGATTCATCACCTCACGCGTAGATTTCATCGGCCGCGCACGAAGTCTATGGTCTCCACGCATTTTTGAAAGCCTGGCCTTCACGAAAGCTTGCGACACGGCTCCCTATCCGACTTTTGATCCCATCGGCAGTTTGATGATCAATCTGGCTCTGGCTGCCGGGGAATCAAAAAAAATACGCCTGATGATAGGCTACGCAAAAAACAAAGAATACGCGCTTAAAATGATCGGCAAAATTCTTAAACCGAACGCGGTGAAAGTCCCGGCTTCGGATGTCAAAAAGCCGCCGCTTATCGGCCATGGGGAAATTCCGCAAGGAACGCCGCAGCCGTACAGCGAGTACGCGGACAACGGCAATAAGCTTCTCGTCCACACGCCGTTCACGCCCCGGCCTTTTGACCATGCCCTGTCCAACGCCATTCATTCGGTCATGGTGACCAATCGAGGCCTGCATACTTCATGCAACGGCAATTCCCAGCAGAACCGCATCACGCCAGACTGGCCGGACACGGTCACCAAAGAAATTCCGTCCGAGGCGATTTATCTTTATGACCCTGACCAGAACGAATGGTATTCGCCCACCCATCATCCGCTGAACGATTTCAGCGCTAAAAACGTTTCGGAATTCGGAGTGGACGGAACCGCTGTCTTCCGCATGACGCGCGGGACAGTGTCCACGGAACTCACGGTCTTTGTTCCTCCCCATGACCCGATGGGTGTTTATCTTTTGACCGTAAAAAATCAGTCAGACCGGCCCCGGCGCATGAGAATAGCTCCCTATTTCCAGATAGCGCTGGCCTTTATGCCGGAAAGGTCGGGGCCCCTCCAGACCCGCCACGACAAGGCGCTGAATGCCTTGTTTTACGCCAATTCGCGCAACATCTTCCGTTCCGGATGGGCTTTTGCCTCCATGTCTTTACCCTCGGAAAGCGTGGAAACCAAACGCGGCAAGTTTTTCGGCACAAACCGAGGCACAGCTCATCCCTACATGGTAGAAAAGGGAAAACCGGACGCCACTCAATTGACTGATGAAGGCCAAATAGCCGGATTTCTGGGAACCCTGGAAATTCCAGCGCATGGCGAATCCACAGTCGCCATCATCCTGGGACAGGCTGATGACTGGAAACAGGCCACGCAGTTGGTGCGAAAATATAAAAGCATTGATACCGCGCGCAAAAGCCTTCAAGAAACTCGGCAGTGGTGGCTTAGCCTCATGAAAACACTTGAGGTTAAAACCAATAATCCGGAATTCGATCAATTTCAAAACTGGCTCAAATATCAAGCGCTGGCCGAGCGCATTTGGGCGCGGCGCGGATTTTATCAGACCAGCGGCGCTTTCGGTTTCAGAGACCAGCTTCAGGACACGGTGAACCTGATCTGGGTGGATCCCGCTCTGGCCCGCAAACAAATTCTTTTGCACGCGGCGCATCAATTTCTAGAAGGTGATGTCTTCCACTGGTTCTTCACTTTAACAGACGGCCGCACCGCGTTTTCCTGCCGTTCGCACGCCTCCGACAATCCGTTATGGCTGGCCTGGGGCGTGGTTGAATACATCCGGGCCACGGGAGACAGCACGATTCTGGATGAAATGACGTCGTATGTGACCTCGGAATTTCCTTTTGCCCCGCTCCCCAAAAACAAGCAAGGCTGGGGGCATCTGTATCACCGCTCCACAAGGGCTGATTCGGTTTACCGACATTGCTTAAGATCCATTGACCTTGTGCTGGAAAAGCGCATGGGTAAAAACGGTCTGCCGCTCATGGGCACGGGCGACTGGAATGACGGCCTGGATGAAATAGGCAGCGAGGGCAAAGGAGAAAGCGTGTGGCTCGGCTTCTTCCTCCACTATATCCTCAAAGACATGGTCGGCGTCATTGAAAAAAAAGAGGGCCTTAAGCGCAAAGAACATTACGCTCAAAAAATGCAGGCGCTGAAAACCGCCCTGGAACGCACGTGGAGAACTGATCGTTACTTGCGCGCCTTCCACGATGACGGAACAGAAATCGGGGTCAAGGACAGCGGGATATGGGAGATTGACGCCCTGACAGCCGCCTGGGCTGTCATGTCGGGCATTAATTTTGAGCGCGGCTTGACCGTGTTCAACACAGCCCTTAGTGTTCTTGAAAAAGAAGACACCATTCTTCTTGGCTGGCCCGCGCTTCGGGAAAACACCAAACCCTATCTCGGCAGAAGCAGCAAATACCCGGAAGGCGTGCGCGAAAACGGGATGTACTGCCATGGCGTGCAATGGCTCGTACGAGCCGCGCGGCTGCTGGCTGAAGAATTTGACAGACAGAACAACCCGGCCAAAGCCCAGGAATACAGAGACATTGCTTACCGGTTGTGGCAAAAAATTGCCCCGTTGACTCATACCACACCGGACAAGATCGAAATTTACGGCGGCCAGCCCAACAAACAGGCGGCTGACTTTTTGACGACTTTTGACCGCGGCCGCATGATTTGGCATGGCTACACGGGTGCAGCCGGGTGGATGCTGCGTCAGGCCGTTGAAGGTGTCGTGGGTGCGACCCTCATCAAAAACCAGCTCATTTTGCCGAATGATTTGGATAAGCCGCGCGGCGATTTAAAAATCACCCGCATTCAAAGGGATCCTTCAATAAGTCCTTTAAAAGAAGGCTCGGCGTACCGCGAAATTAACTTGAAATCCAACAGAGCGAAATCGCATTTCAAGAACAGGGTTACGGTTTTGCCGCCTGAAAAAGAAACGGTAGGAATCAAATAACATGAGCACTGGAAAATCAAAAAAATCCGTTATGTTTTTCACCGCCCTCATGCTCGCCTGTATTGGCATGTTCACTGCCCCTGACTTGAAGGCATCAGTGGACAAGGCTCAATCCGTGGACTTTCCGCATAATCAAAATGAGTCGTCGATGATGCGGATTATTCAAATGGAAAGGGCACAACACGAGACGGGCATGGGTGTTCAGCGGGATAATAACATCCTACGGGATCAGCCTGCGGAATAAATTTCCTGCTAGCCTTGGCTCCTGCCCAAGGACGGGGTCATTTCAAAACGAGGCCCCTCTTTTGAGTCCTTCATTCTTTTCTCAAAGGGAAAATCAAAATGATAGGTGAAGGTCACAAAAGCGCCATGCATGATGCTGGTGTACTTTCCGTCTATACTTTCTCCCGTCTTCGCGAAAACAACAGGATTGGAAATATTGCGGCCGGCAAAAAGCATGAACATATACGCAAAATCAACTTGCGTTCTTTCGGTCAATTGATAACTCGTGCCGCAACTCCACATATAACGGTTGGAATCAGGCAAAAAATTATCAACATGATTTTTAGGGGACGCGGCCTGATAAAAAGCAAAGCCCCCGTAGAGATCGGTCTTTTTAGTTATCTGATAGTGACCGCCGGTATGAACGCTCACCGCGGCCTTGTAATCCCTGGGAATGGTTCCTAAAGCGTTCAAAGTCGGGTTAGGACGGTCAAAAGTAAAATTCTGGTCCGCGAAAACATTCCATCCCGTTATGCCGAAATCTGTTTCCACGGCCCATTTCATGGAAGGCTCATAAGCGTAACCAAAGGTGAGATTCCACGGGAGAGGGACATCGGAATGCGCGCCTGATTCAAAATGCGGAAAAGTGTCGTACCCTTGCGCGCCGCCCAAAACCAAATCGTCAATCACCACGCGGCCGTCCACTTCCACGTCGGCCCTGCTTCGATAAGACATTGCCAATCTGTGATGCGGAAGGGGTTTTAATAAAACGCCAAAATTCCAACCCCATCCGCCGCCGGAGGTCTCTGTCATGGCGCGTCCATCCGCCCCTGCGCCCACAATGGCGGCATTAGGATAATTGAAAATCTGCCCATAATCATAAATGTAATAATTGATCGCGCCGCCTCCCAAATCCAGCCAATCCGTTGCGCGTAGAGATCCGGCTATGGTGGTCGCCACCATTTTAAGCTGGTTTTTGTATCCCGTGTAATGCGCCATGCCAATGGACGGGTATTTCGTCGACAAACCGAACGGAGAATTAACGCCGACTCCCAGGGCAAACCTGTCGTCAAGCAATTTACCGGGGTTGGCCGTCATGTAAAAGGACGGCAGCAATACCAGTTTGCCCTTGTTCTGATTTCTATCGCCTGTCACATCGTTCTGATGGAAGGACCGAAAATCCAAATTCTGCAGTCCTCCACTCACGCGTATTCCGTCAAGCTCGATAATTCCCGCGGGATTTGACAAAATGGTGGATGGGTCTTGGGGGCGGGCTATTGTCGCATTCCCCTGGCCCAATGTCTTGGCACTGTAAGAGGCATTTTCAAATCCACCCGAACCTACAGCATAAACAGCCGGATTGTTGCTGAGGAAAATAAGGATTAAAACCAACGTCGATATAGTTAGCTTCTTCATGGGTAGCCCTCCAGGTAAGATACGATTTGTTTTGTTATCGGCATGAGGACAAAATTCTCGACCTAAAAAGTGAAAAAATAAAGAAACGCTGAGTGATGAGGAGACTGCAGATAATACAACCTATTATAAATCAATGAATTAGAGAGTCATACACTAATAGCGGCGTGACAGGTGACACTGCTGTGTAGCACCGCGAGCAGCACCGATTATGACACTGACAGGCGGCTCGGCAGAAGCCGCCACTGTAACGCGCCGCGGCCAGCCGCAGTATTGTTAAACCGGGGCCGCGAACGAAGTGAGCAGCCCCGATAACATTAATTTTTCTTTTTATTATAAAAATCGGGGCGAGAGGATTCGAACCTCCGACTCCCTGCTCCCAAAGCAGGTGCTCTAGCCAGGCTGAGCTACGCCCCGTTCGGCTTATCTAGACGTCTCAAGCTGGGTTGCAGCTTGGGGCGCCCTGTAACCAATTTCTAAGAAAGGAGTTATAAACAGAACATATTGGTAATTCTGAGATGCCATATTCTGTTTTGTGTCAGAATTGAGCCCTGTAGCATCCCTTTTTGTTGAGCACAGTCTTACATGATTTTCCGAAATTATACGTCTTTCCGCCTTGATTGCAAAAGATATATTCTTATTGCGGCGAGCCAAAATTGAATTCTGCAGCATACCTAACTTAATTTTTTACAGCAAGGTCTCTTGCGAGATTGCTTTTAGTAACACCTTTCAGTATCAGTGTTATCAATGAAAGCAATGTAAGCAAAGAAGCTGCGGCAAATGCGCCGACAAAATTATATTCGTTGTAGAGAATTTCTATATGAAGAGGCAAAGTGTTGGTCAGCCCTCGAATATGCCCGGAAACAACAGAAACCGCTCCAAACTCCCCCATGGCGCGCGCATTGCAAAGAATAAGTCCGTAAAGCAATCCCCACTTTATCTTCGGCAAAGTGATGCGTAAAAATGTCTGCCAGCCGTTGGCGCCGAGCGTCAAGGCAGCAAGCTCCTCCTCATTCCCCTGTTCCTGCATGAGAGGAATGAGTTCCCTGACCACAAAAGGAAAGGTTACGAAGGTTGTGGCCATCACGATTCCGGGCGTCGCAAAAATTATTTTAATATTGTGATCCTGAAGCCATTGCCCAAAAATACCTTGGGAGCCAAACAGCAGAACAAAAATCAACCCTGATGTCACGGGGGACACGGCCAAAGGCAAATCAATGATGGTGATTAACATTTTCTTGA
Organism: Candidatus Omnitrophus fodinae SCGC AAA011-A17; assembly: GCA_000405945.1. Taxonomy (GTDB): domain Bacteria; phylum Omnitrophota; class Omnitrophia; order Omnitrophales; family Omnitrophaceae; genus Omnitrophus; species Omnitrophus fodinae. The sequence continues at coordinate 4,822 of ASOC01000046.1, read as the reverse complement.
AGGGAAATTTAAAATTCGCAATGGCCCAGGCAGCTGAAAGACCGAAGAGTGTATTCAGCGACACTGCCAGCGCTGTAACTAAACACGTCAACTTTATCGCTGAAAGAGCCATAGGGTCTTCGATAGCTGCCCAATAAGCGTTCAATCCCTTTTCCAGAGCCTTGATCCAGACCGCAAGGAGAGGAGCCCCGAGAAATAACGCCAAGTAAGCCAATGCTATCCCCGTAAGGATCCAGCGCACAAATCGCGGTTCGGTATGCGAAACAATTTTAACGAGATTCATAACGCACCTCGCTTCTGCTGTTCATCCGATTGATAAAAAGTAAAAGCAGGAATGAAACACACAACATTACCAGCGCAATCGACAAGGCTCCCGTGTAATCATATTGTTCCAGTTTGACCATAATCAGCAATGCCGAAATCTCGGTCTTTAACGGCAAATTGCCGGAAATAAAAACAACGGAACCGTACTCCCCAATAGCCCGGGCAAAAGCCATCGTAAATCCCGTGGTCATGGCCGGTAAAATCTGCGGCAAGAGAATACGCGTGATGATTTGCCAGCGGTTTGCTCCCAAACTGGCCGCAGCCTCTTCCATGGCGATGTCCAGGTCTTCGAGAACCGGCTGGACCGTCCGCACCACAAACGGAAGTCCCACAAAAGCCAGAGCAATCACCACCCCTGCCGGAGTGTAAGCAACCTTCATCCCAAGCGGGGCTAATAGACGGCCAATCCAGCCGTTCGGAGCGTAAAGAGTGGTCAAAGCAATTCCCGCGACCGCAGTGGGCAAGGCAAAAGGCAAATCCACGGCAGCATCAATCATTTTTTGGGCAGGTAATTTATAGCGCACGAGGACCCATGCCACCAACACACCGAAAATCAAGTTTATCAATGCCGCGATAAAAGAAGCCCCAAAGCTTAGCCGATAAGAAGCCAGCGCCCGCGGAGTGGTCACCGTATGCCAGAACATATCCCAAGAAATTCCGTGCAGCTTGATCAAAATCGCAGACAAGGGGATGATGACGATGAGGCTCAAGTAAACCAGCGTGAACCCCATCGTCAAGCCAAACCCTGGAATGACACTATACTTTTTGAATCGCAATTTCAGACTCTCCGCTACGCCTGGTAAATCTTGTCAAAAATCCCGCCGTCGGCGAAGTGATCCGTCTGCGCTTTCTGCCACCCGCCGAAATAATCAATCGCAATAAGATTGATTTTCGGGAACCGGTCCGCGTATTTTTTGGCGACAGACTCCAAACGCGGACGGTAATAATGTCTTGCCACAATCTCCTGCCCTTCTTCGGAATAGAGATATTCCAAATAGGCTTTGGCAATCGCTTCCGTTCCATGTTTTTTGACCACTTTGTCCACCACTGTCACGGAAGGTTCGGCAAGAATACTGAGCGAAGGGATGACAATCTCAAATTTATCCTTTCCCAACTCATTGATTGCCAGAAATGCCTCATTCTCCCACGCAATCAAGACATCGCCGATGCCGCGCTCGACAAAAGTGGTGGTGGATCCGCGCGCACCCGTGTCCAGCACCAGCACATTTCTAAACAATTCGGTCATGAACGGCTTAACCTGTTCGACATCACCGTTGAATTTCTTTTCAGCGAATGCCCAAGCCGCGAGATAGTTCCACCGCGCACCGCCCGAAGTCTTGGGATTCGGCGTGATCACACCGATGCCAGGCTTCACCAAGTCATCCCAGTCCTTGATATTTTTCGGATTGCCTTTTTTCACGAGAAACACAATTGTCGAAGTGTACGGCGCGCTATTCTGCGGCAGTTTGGACTGCCAATTCTTGGAGATGAGCCCCCCCTTCTGCCACAGCGCGTCCACGTCAAAGCCCAGCGCCAAAGTTGCCACATCCGCGTCCAGCCCGTCTATGATCGCGCGGGCCTGTTTTCCGGAACCTCCATGCGATTGGTTAAAATTAACGGTTTGTCCTGTTTTATCCTTCCAATATTTCGCGAACGCAACGTTGTAATCCTCATATAGCTCACGCGTCGGATCGTAGGAAACATTCAACAGTGTCACCGGTTTCGGCTCTTCCGCCAGGACCGGAAGCCCGATCCCTTGTATCAAAGTCAAAACCAACAAGATCATTACAAGTTTCTGATACATTTTAGTCACCTTTCTCATTCATTTTTTTGATTTTAGAAATACAGTTGCACGCGCGAAAGTAGGACGCTCTCGGTCTTCCGTTCTCCGCCCAGAGCATTTCCGCCGTCGTAAAAAGTCTGCTCAAAGTGCGTCATGAGCTTAACGTTTTTGTTCAAATACCAGTTAAGGCCAATGTCCCAGGCCTTGGCGTCCTGCACCGATGTCAAAGGATTGGCATAAACCGGAAAGGCCTCGTCATCGACCGAAAGCGTGCTAAAACGCCCAGCCACTTCAAAAGCGCCCCACTTGCCGTTGGCCGGATCAAAAGCATTCCGAGGAACCACACCGCTGTAGGATGCGTTTTCACCGGTAAGCACGTAAGTACTTGCGACCTGCCAGCCTTTATTGTCAATCTTCGCGGAAGTGGCACCTTTTTGGACTTCCTGAGAACTTAGCACAGCTTCGCTAAGCAATCCGAAAGAAAGGTCCGTAGTAATAATAGGCTTGAGGAGCAATCCTTTTCCGGGGCCCCAAAGCCCGCACCGTACCGCTCGCCGGCGTATAGCCAAAGATGGTTTGCTGACCGCCCGACCGGTACGTGGGCAATGTCGACCCGTGCGCTGATCCCACACTGCCGCCGATACCGAGACCAAGACCGTTCAGGGCATCGTGAGTTGTGTTTTTAAACGGCAGGGAAAAAATTCTTCCCACGAACTCTTTATCATCGTGCGCATCCGTATCAGCGCTTCCGGCATCCGCGACACCGTTGAAGACGCCCGCGTCGTACGTCAAAGCTCCGTTAAATAATTCACCGTTAAAATCGGCACCGATATCGCGGTTCGGAACCAAATTGGTGCTAAGAGCTGTTTCAATAAATTGCCCCGCCGGATCCGACTGTAAGCGCTCAATCCCGATGGGCGATTTAAATTTACCCACCCGAAGCTGAGCGGGTTTCCACCGTTTAAAGTTCACCCAGGCATCTTGAAGCGAAGTGGAACCGCCTCCAAAATCGGGCATTAACCGAAAATCAAAGTCTCTGAATACCGTGCCTTCCAGCGTCGGCCTGACTCGTCTCAGCAAAAACGTGTTGGAGCCGGCGGACGTACTGTCTCCCGCGAAAAACCGCCCGTCCGTTTGCACTTGTCCGCGGAATTTGAGCTGAAAAGTCGTGTCTTTGGATCGAACGTTAAAACCGTCCTTGCCAGCTGTCAAAACCGGCGTTTCCAGATCTTTTTTAATTTGCACTTCTTTTTCCACTTCCTTTTGTCTTTTGAGGAGTTCTATTTGTTTCTCTAACCCCGCCAGGCGTTCATCAATTGTTTTGGCGGGTTCTGCTGTTTCCGCCCGTCCGAAGCCGACTCCTCCGAAAACAATGCTACTCACAAGAAAGACACTGACCCAAAACCTTTGCGTTCTCATGTAACTTTCTCCTTTCAGTTTTTACCATGGGAACCTCCGGGTATCCGGTCAGCTCTTGTCATTTGATTTAATGCTTACTTGCCATCCAGCGGTCTGGTTGGATCTTGCTCAAAAACTAAATCCCGCCCCCTCCTTCGGCGACCCACACATCATCAAAACGTTTATTTTGCGTTACCTCGATCTGCACGATTTTTGAGTTATTGATTTTAATCGTCACCGTTCCATAAGTGATTCCGTGCACCGAATCGCTTATATCCTTGATGATGGCATCATTGATAATATTTTTCTTCCTAGCCTGTTCATTTTTTTCATAAGATTCCTTTCAGCCGAGATACTCCTGATACAACCAGGAGCTCAGATAGCGTTCCCCCGTATCCGGTAAAATCACAACAATCGTTTTCTTTTTTGATTCCTCCCTCTTGGCAACTTCTAAAGCGGCCCACAGCGCTGCCCCGCACGAAATCCCGGCCAATATGCCTTCTTTTTGGGCCAGCTGCTTGGCAAGATACGCGGAATCCTCGTGGCCGACTTGAATGACTTCATCAATAACGCTTCGATTTAAAATCTGCGGAACGAAACCCGCGCCTAATCCTTGAATTTTATGCGGCCCCGCTTTACCGCCTGATAAAACCGGCGAATCCTTTGGTTCTACCGCCACAACCGTAACACCGGGTTTCCTTTTCTTAAGGACTTCCCCAACGCCAGTGATCGTGCCTCCGGTTCCTATTCCGGCAACAAAAATATCCACTTTCCCGTCCGTGTCATTCCAAATTTCCTCGGCCGTCGTTTTACGGTGGATCTCTGGATTCGCCAGATTATTGAACTGTTGCGGCACAAAACTGTTCGGAGTATTGGCCGCGATTTCCTGCGCTTTATCGATGGCGCCTTTCATCCCCTTTGCGCCTTCCGTCAAAATTAATTCCGCCCCGAAAATTCGCAGTAGCTGACGGCGTTCCATGGTCATAGTTTCAGGCATGGTTAGAATCAGTTTATATCCTTTTGCCGCTGACGCAAAAGCCAGCGCGATTCCCGTATTGCCGCTTGTGGGTTCGACAATGACTGAATCTTTATTCAAAAGCCCCTCTTGTTCGGCTGCTTCAAGCATCGCAACGCCGATACGGTCCTTGACACTGGAGAGAGGGTTGAAACTTTCTAGTTTAGCTAAAACAGTCACATCGAGCCCTTCAGTCAAACGGTTAATTCTTACTAAGGGAGTTCTGCCGACCGTCTTCGTAATGTCACTATAAATTTGCCCCATGGGAATCTCCTTTGTTTTTCGATTGCTTTATTGACCGG
>ASOC01000045.1 GCA_000405945.1 Candidatus Omnitrophus fodinae SCGC AAA011-A17 | reverse complement strand
TTATGAGGTGCGTACTTGGACGGGTTGGCATCATCATCAAACGCTTTCCTTGATGGCGATTTGGTTCCTGACCCAAGAGGCGCTCCGAGGTAAACCCTTGACGCCAGCGATCACGGTCCCTCAGATTCGCGAGGGCATAGCAATGAGCCTGCACAAAATTTGTGATTGTGCGGATCCTGCTCGGATTGCTCGCGACCGAACAAGAAGGCTTGAACGCAATGAATTGGCTCGATTCTATCACTGGAAAAAACATAACTTATTGGCCCCTTTACGGATCGTACAATGATTCATAACTCAGACAGTAAAACTAGAAGGAGATTAAATGCTATGAATCCTGTTACGCATGAAGATTTGGTCAAAATCAAAGAAGAGGTCAATTCCAAGGTCAGCAAAAATTGGATCAGCGTGGGGCTTTCGACTTGCGGAATAGCCGCCGGCGCCCAGGACACATTTTTCGCGTTAAAAAATGAAGCGCGCCTACGCAAATTACCGTTTGAAGTCAGGCGCTCGGGCTGCGCCGGCGTTTGCGCGCAGGAGCCGCTGGTGGTCGTTGCCGCCGAAGGAATGCCGGTGGTGACTTACGGAAAATTAACCAAAGACAAAGTCAAACGGCTTTTTGATGAGCACATTATAGGAAAGAAAGTTTTAAGCGACCTTGCCCTTAATACCCACGATCCCAAACAAATGAGGATTGTGCTAAGAAACTGCGGCGAAATCGATCCGGAAAGCATCCGCGACTATGTCGCCCGTGACGGCTATTTCGCGTTGTCGAAAGTTTTAAAGGGCTACACCCCGGAACAGGTGAATGAGGAAATGAAGGTAAGCGGCCTCAGAGGACGCGGCGGGGCCGGGTTCCCGACGGGGATCAAGTGGGAAATCACCCGCAAAGTTGAGGCAGACCAAAAATACATTATTTGCAACGGGGATGAAGGCGATCCCGGCGCTTATATGGATCGCGGCGTTTTGGAAGGAGACCCTCATTCTGTCATTGAAGGCCTCGCGATCGGCGGCTACGGCATCGGCGCCACGCGCGGATTTTTTTACATCCGCGCCGAATACCCGCTGGCGATTGAACGCATTGAAAAAGCGCTTAAGCAGGCTTATCTCTACGGACTTTTGGGAAAGAATATTTTGGGTTCCGGCTTTTCGTTTGATATTGAGATACGGCTCGGAGCCGGCGCTTTTGTCTGCGGCGAAGAAACCGCTTTGATCGCGTCGATTGAAGGAAGGCGGGGTTATCCGCATCCGCGCCCCCCCTACCCTTCCGTTAAAGGTCTATGGGGCAAACCCACTTGCATCAATAACGTTGAAACGCTGGCCAATATCCCCGTTATTTTTTTAAAGGGCGGGCCATGGTTTGCGGGCATCGGGCATGAAAAATCCAAAGGCACCAAGGTTTTCGCACTGACCGGAAAGGTGGAAAAATCCGGGCTGGTGGAAGTTCCCATGGGCACCACTTTGCGTGAAATCGTTTTTGATATTGGGGGCGGTGCGGCCAAGGGCAAGAAGGTAAAAGCCATTCAAACCGGCGGACCGTCGGGCGGCGTCATCCCCAGCGAGCATTTTGACACGCCGGTGAGCTACGAAAATCTTCAGAAACTCGGCTCGATTATGGGTTCCGGCGGCATGATTGTGATGGATGAAGACGATTCAATGGTCGATATTGCCAAATTTTACTTGGGTTTTTGCGTGGATGAGTCTTGCGGGAAATGCGCTCCCTGCCGCATTGGGGGCAAGCAAATGCTCGGGTATCTCGAAAAAATCACGGAAGGCCGGGGAGAACCCGAGGATTTGGATAAACTCCGGAAAATTTCTCATACCATGCAGAAAGCCTCGCTTTGCGGTTTGGGGCAAACCGCGCCCAACCCGGTGCTTTCAACTTTGCGTTATTTTGAAAATGAGTACAAAGAAAAAATGGCTCACAAAGCGGTAGCGGCTTCTTAAAAAATTCGGATAAGGAGACAGTGCGATGGTTAAGGCAAAGATAAACGGAATCCCCGTGGAAGTTCCTGAGGATACTACGATTTTAAAGGCAGCCAGAGAAGTGCAAGTCAAGATCCCGACGCTTTGCGCGCATCCTGACCTGCATCCGTCGGCGGCTTGCGGTATTTGCGTGGTGAAAGTGAAAGGGATGGCTAAACTGCCGCGCGCCTGCTCGACGCCCATCGAAGAAGGCATGGAAGTGACGACGCATGACCCGGAAATTGTCGATATCCGCAAAACGGTCATCGAACTGATTCTCTCCAACCATCCCAATGAATGCCAGACTTGCGGACGCAACACCGATTGCGAACTTCAGAATGCCCTGGCCGATTTCGGGATCCGTGAAGAACCCTTTCCGAAAATCATCCGGGATTTGCCCAAAGACAACTCCACCGGAACCATCGTGCTGGAGCCCAATAAATGCATTAAGTGCGGCCGCTGCGTGGAGGTTTGCCAGGAAGTCCAGGATGTTTGGGCGCTTTCCTTTCTTGAAAGAGGCTTCCTTACCCGCATTTCCCCGGCCGGTGATATCAGCCTTGGCGAATCGCCCTGCGTGCGCTGCGGTCAATGCTCGGCGCATTGCCCTACCGGCGCCATTTTCGAAAAGGACGATACCGGCAAAGTGTGGGCCGCTTTGATGGACACCCGGAAACACTGCGTGGTGCAAATCGCGCCGGCCGTGCGCGTGACCATCGGAGAGCATTTTGGCTTCGAACCGGGCACCAATTTGACCAAAAAACTTTACGCGGCGCTTCGCCGTATGGGATTTGAAGCTATTTTTGACACCAACTTCGGGGCGGATTTGACGATTGTCGAAGAAGCCAGCGAATTTGTCCAGCGGTTTGTCCATCAAAAGGGACCGCTTCCTTTAATCACCACCTGCTGCCCTTCCTGGGTGAATTTTATGGAGAAGTTTCATCCGGATATGATTCCGCACTTCTCTTCGGCCAAATCTCCGCATGAAATGGTCGGCGTGCTCGCGAAAACTTATTATGCCCAAACCCGGGGACTGAACCCGACAAACGTGGAGGTGGTTTCAATCATGCCGTGCACCTCGAAAAAATACGAAATCCATCGAAGCCGCGAGATGAGCGCTTCGGGGTTTCAGGATGTGAACACGGCTATCACCACGCGCGAACTTTCCAGAATGATACGCCAGGCGGGCATCGATTTTGCGGATCTCCCTGATGAAGAATGCGATTCAATGCTCGGAGATTACACCGGTGCCGGAACGATTTTCGGCGCTACCGGCGGCGTGATGGAAGCCGCGCTGCGCACGGCCTACTCCTATGTGACCGGCGAAAAACTGCCCAAGGTGGAATTTGAAAATGTGCGCGGCATCAAGGGCGTCAAAGAAACAAAAATCAATATCAAGGGGACTGACGTGCGCATCGCCGTCGCGCACGGTCTGGCAAACGTGGAATATGTGATAAACCGCGTCCGCGAGGCCAAAACAAAAAATGAAGAATTGCCGTATCACTTCATCGAAGTGATGGCCTGCCTGGGAGGATGCGTGGGCGGAGGCGGGCAACCGTACGGAGTGACGGACGAACTCCGGCAAAAGCGCGCCAAAGGCCTTTACACCGAGGATGAGCTTGCCGTCATCCGCTGCTCCCATGAAAACCCCCACGTGATAAAGCTTTATGAGGATTTTCTCGGAAAACCTTTGGGCGAAAAAGCGCATCATCTGCTGCATACGTCTTACGCGCCGCGGCCGCTTTATAAACGCTAAGCCGAGGGTAATGCTATGAATGTGCGAATGGAAAAAGACGCGTTGGGAGAACTGGCGATTCCGGAATCGGTTTACTGGGGAATCCACACCCAGCGCGCGCTTGCCAACTTTCAACTGTCCGGAAAAAAGGTTTCATTCCGTTTGATTCAAGCTTTGGCGATGGTCAAAAAAGCCGCTTGTCTGACTAATCTCGAATTGGGTTATTTGGAAGAGGCCAAGGCCCGGGCAATTTCGCAGGCCTCGGAAGAAATTATCGCAGGAAATTTGCAGAACGAATTCCCTCTCGACGCTTTGCAGGGCGGCGCAGGGACTTCCACCAATATGAATGTCAATGAAGTGATTGCCAACCGCGCCCTGGAAATTCTCAAGTATCCGAGGGGGGATTATTCTTTTATCCATCCCATTGAAACCGTGAACCGGCATCAATCCACCAACGATGTTTATCCAACGGCCATCAAGGTCGCGGCCATCCTGCTTTTAAGAGAGCTCAGCGCAGAGATCGCCTCCCTGCAAGGAGTTTTTCAAAAAAAGGAAAAGGAATTCGGTTCGATCATTAAAATCGGCCGCACGGAATATCAGGAGGCGGTTCCGATAACCCTGGGCGCGGAATTTTCAGCTTTTGCCGAAGCCTTAAGCCGCGACCGCTGGCGCGTCTTCAAATGCGAAGAGCGTTTGCGCGTGACGAATTTGGGAGGGACGGCCGTCGGCACGGGATTAACCGCTCCGAAAAGCTATATCTTTCTCGTCATTGAAAAACTGCGCGAGGTGACGGGCCTCGGGCTTTCGCGGGCGGAGAATTTGACCGGGGAGACAGCCTTCGCAGATAGTTTTGTGGAAGTTTCCGGCATTTTAAAGGCCCACGCGTGCAATCTGATAAAAATCGCCAACGACCTCCGCATCTTGAATCTTTTGGGGGAAATCAAACTCCCTGCCGTGCAGGCCGGCTCTTCCATCATGCCGGGGAAAGTGAATCCCGTTATTTTAGAGGCCGTTATTCAGGCCTCCATAGAAATAAAAATCTCGGATTCGGTAATCGCCGAATGCGTTTCTCACGGCACGCTTCAAATCAATGAATTCCTTCCCCTGGCGGGATTACATCTGCTTGGGGCGCTTGAAAGTCTAATCAACGTGAACCGCATGTTCGCGAAATTCGCCGATAAAATTCTCGCGTCAGAATCCGGCTGCCGGTTTTATCTGGAAAAAAGCCCGGCGCTGCTCACGGCTTTTCTTCCTCAGGTCGGCTATGAAAATGCCGGCGCTTTGTTTCAAGAGTTTAAAGCCTCCGGTGAAGAAAAGGTGCGTGACTTTTTAAACAAAAAATTCGGGAAAGCTCTGGTGGATCAGGTGCTTTCCCCTGAAAATTTGACACAATTGGGGTATCGCGATGGACCAAAAAACACCTAAGGGGTTAAGGCTTCATATCGGAATTTTTGGCCGCACCAATGTCGGCAAATCAAGCTTTCTGAATTTGATTGCCGGCCAGAGCGTGTCCATCACTTCCCCCGTGCCCGGAACCACAACCGATGTGGTGGAGAAAGTCATGGAGCTTTTGCCGGTCGGCCCCGTCGTTTTTCTAGACACCGCCGGACTGGATGACAGCTCCGCCCTAGGAAATCTGCGTGTTGAAAAGACCTCTAAAGTATTTGACCGCGCGGAAGTGATTGTACTGGTGACAGAGCCCGGCATTTGGACGGAATATGAAGAAACGGTTACGCGCGAGGCCGGCAAACGCGGAGTGCCTTACTTTGTCGTGATCAATAAAATCGACCGTCAAAAACCGGCTGCGGAATACTTGGAGAGATTCCAAAGCCGGAAAATCACCGCCATCCAGGTTTCAAGCCTTGATCAGGAAAAACGCGAGGAAACGGTTTCCGCTTTCAAAAAAGAGTTGATTCGAATCTGTCCCGAGGAATTTTTGAATCCTCCGGCTTTAATCGGGGATTTGATTCCCGCAGGCGGCATGGTCATACTCATCGTTCCCATTGATTTGCAGGCCCCGAAAGGGCGCTTGATTCTGCCGCAGGTCCAGGCCATCCGCGACATTCTGGACAATGATGCCTCGGTTTTGGTGGTGAAAGAGCGGGAATACGCATGCATGCTCGCGAAATTAACCGCACCGCCCGATCTGGTTGTTTGCGATTCGCAGGTGGTGCAAAAAATGGCGGCAGATACCCCGCCACAGGTAAAATGCACCACTTTTTCCATTCTCTTCTCCCGGTTCAAAGGAGACCTTCATGAGATGGTCCGCGGGGTCAGGGCCATTGACGAGCTTGAAAACGGCGACAAGGTGTTAATCGGCGAGGCCTGCTCGCATCACGCGGCCGAAGACGATATAGGCCGCGTCAAAATTCCGCGCTGGCTCAGACAATTCACGGGCCTGAACCTTGATATCCGCACCTACGCGGGATGCGATTATCCGGCGGATATCCGGGATTACCAGTTAATCATTCATTGCGGCGCCTGCACGCTGAACCGCCGCAGCATGCTTGCGAGAATCCAAAGCGCGAAAGAGGCGGGCGTCGCCATCACAAATTACGGCGTCTCGATTTCTTATTTGCAGGGAGTCCTTCGCCGGGCGCTGTCACCTTTCCCGGCAGCGCTGGATATTTTTGAAAGAAATTCGAAACCGGTTTTGCTGAGGCATGCTTTATGAAAACCCAAAACCTTGATCAGTGGATCGAAGAAAGAATCAAGCCCGAAGAAATCACAAAATACATGACGGGTGAAAACGACTTTATTCCCCAGGAGGAAATCTTCCGCCAATTAATCGTCAACAAAGAGCCGGATAAATCCCGCTTGCGCGACATCCTCGCGAAGTCGCTTGAAATCAAAAGCCTTGAGCCTGACGAAACCGCGGCCCTGATTCACGTGCAGGACCCAGAGCTGCTTGAAGAAATGAAGGCGGCGGCTTTTAAAGTGAAAAAGAAAGTTTATGACAACCGCATCGTGACCTTCGCGCCGCTTTATCTCGGGAATGAATGCGTGAACAATTGCCTGTACTGCGGGTTCCGAAAAGACAACGCGCTGATGAAGCGCCGGATTTTGAGCATGGAGGAAATTAAAAAAGAAATTGAAGTGCTGGCCGGCAAAATCGGCCATAAGCGCCTCATCGTGGTTTACGGGGAGCATCCGGACATGGATGTCGATTACATGGTGGCGAGCATCAAGGCGATCTACGACGTCAAAATGCCCGCCCGGCATGGGATCGGAAATATCCGCCGCGTTAACGTGAACGCGCCGCCGCTTTCCGTGGAAGAGCTGAAGCGGCTTCATGCCACGGGGATAGGAACCTATCAGGTCTTTCAGGAAACTTATCACCGGCCGACTTACGAAAAGCTTCATCCCAAAGGGACGATTAAAGGGGATTACCGCTGGCGTCTTTACGTCATGCACCGCGCGCTGGAAGCCGGCATTGACGATGTCGGAATTGGCGCGCTTTTCGGCCTTTACGACTGGCGCTACGAAGTGATGAGTCTTGTCTATCACGGCTGGGAGCTAGAAAAAAAGTTCGGAATAGGTCCTCACACGGTTTCCTTCCCGCGGCTTGAGCCGGCTTATAACACGCCTTACACGACCCATTCCCGTTACCGGGTTAGCGATGAGGAATTTAAAAAAATCATTCTCGTGATCCGGCTGGCACTTCCCTACACGGGGATGATTATCACCGCGCGGGAATCGGCTCCAATGCGCCGTGAAGCCATATCCCTCGGCATCACCCAAACCGACGCTTCAACCCAGATCGGCGTGGGGTCTTACGCGGGCCGCGCCGACGGCGGGCAGGAAGGCGACAAGCAGCAATTCTTTCTGGGAGACACCCGGAGCCTTGAAGAAGTCATCGGGGAATTCACCGAAATGGGATATATCACGTCCTTTTGCACGGCCGGCTACCGCTGCGGGCGAACGGGCAAATGCATCATGGATTTATTGAGAAGCGGCACCGAGGGCAAATTTTGCAAACTGAACGCGGTTTTGACCTTCCGCGAATGGGTTGATGATTTTACCCAAAATGGGATTAAAGAATCGGCTGAAAAAGTGATTCAGCGTGAAATCGCCGAGATCAAAGAACAAATGCCGCGCATCTATCCCAAATTCATCGCGGCTTATGAACGGATAAAAAATGGCGAACGCGATCTCTACTTCTAGAATGACGGGAAATTTTATGGCCGCGCAACCGTGCTGAAAAATCAGCACGCCGTGAAAGGTATGCGCTGGAGCAAACAGGAGCTGGTCGAAGCGCTTGCGGCGGAAAACGGCCGGGATATTTTCAAAAAGGCGGATTTGCTTCGCGAGGCGGTTTGCGGGGATGAAGTCCATCGCCGGGGACTGATTGAATTTTCGAATTATTGCGCAAGGAATTGCCATTACTGCGGATTGCGGCGGGACAACTCCAAACTCACGCGCTACCGGATGAGCGAAGATGAAATCGTGGAATCAGCTCAAAACGCCAAAAAATTGGGCTACCGGACGGTGGTTTTGCAGTCGGGAGAAGACGGCGGTTTTACAACAGACGCGCTGTGCCGGACCGTTGAAAAAATCAAACAAAAAACAAATTTGGCCATCACCTTATCCGTGGGAGAAAAAACAAAAAATGAATTCAGACGTTTGAAAAGCACGGGGAGCGACCGTTATTTAATGCGCTTCGAGACTTCCAATCGCGGGCTCTATGAGCGCTTAAGACCGGGAGCCTCTTTGGATACGCGACTTGAAAACCTGAAAGTTCTTCGTGAACTGGGCTATCAGGTTGGCTCAGGATGCATGATCGGGCTTCCCGGCCAAACGTTGGAAGATTTGGCTGACGATTTGCTGCTTATGGAAAAAATGGATTTGGATATGGTTGGCGTCGGGCCGTTTATCCCCCACCCTGAAACGCCGCTTAAAAATTCTCCTCGGGGCGATTTAAAACTCACGCTTAAATTCGTCGCGCTGGTTCGTCTGGTGACCCGGAACACGCATATCCCGGCGACTACCGCGCTCGGGTCTATTCATCCTTTTGGCAGGCAAATGGCGCTAGAGCGGGGCGCTAACGTGCTTATGCCCAATGTCACGCCGGAAAAATACCGTAAATTCTACGAAATTTACCCGAACAAAATCTGCATCACCGAAAAACCCTCGGATTGCGCCGGCTGCGTGGGCAGCATGATCCATTCTTTGGGCCGCAAAATCGCCAAGGGTTACGGACACAGCTTAAAACAGAGGCGAGAAGCCTGAGTCCGCCCGCAAAATCATGGTCACGGGACGGCTCCACTTCGTTCCGCCGCCACCTGCCCGGGGCACCCTCCGCTGCGGATTGCCGCGGCTTTCTGGTTCATGGGTCAATAAAATTAAGATGAAATTTTACTCTGCCTGTATTAGAATTGCCTTCAAATGAAAGACATCCTTTGGGTCATCACTGCCGTCATCCTGGTATCCGTGTTTTCATCCTGTGCGTCCATCAAAAAAGGCGTCAGCGAAACAGTGGAATGGACTTTCCCAAAGATACTGACAGCGCCTTTCATGGACGCTAAGACAGACACCACAACCGGAGCCTTGCAGATCAAGGGAAAGCCCGAAGCGGAAAAAGAGACGGAAGCGGTGGAGTCCGAGCAGAACGCTGAACAAGCTTTGCGAGAAGTCCGGCGCGGGGAGCGGGAGGATGAGGAGCGGCGTCTGCACCGCGCTATCACGGACGATCAAAAGTTGGAACAACAGACTCAACAGACGAGACAGTAAAAAAACAGGAAACCATCGCGGGTGAATTGCAAGGCACCCTTCGTTCTACCGGCGCTGATTCTCGCACTTCTTACCTTATCAGCGCCCTTCCCTTCTCTCGCTGCCGAAGAAGCCAAAGAACATCTCTCGGCGGAGGAACTGATGCAAACCGATGCGGGTAAGCTTTTCATCAACCGCCGGTTCGAGGAAGCCCTGGCCGAATTCAAGAAACTGGCCGAACAATACCCTCAAGACATCGTCATACGGCGGTATATCGGCGCCTGCCTGGATCAACTGAGACGGGACGAGGAAGCCATTCGGGCGTTTGAGGAAGCTCTCGCATTAAATCACGGCGACCTCGTAAGCCGCCAGTTCATGGCAAAAATCCATCTCCGGATGGGCCGGCTGGATCAGGCCGAAGAACAATTCAAATTTATTGTTGAGAATGACAAAAGAGGCACCTTCGCGGAGGGGGCCAAAGTCCAGCTTGAATCAATCCGGAAGCTCAAGGAATCCGAGGAGAAAATAGTCCGGGAGCCCGGACGCAAAATCGCGCCGCAGGAATTTCTCCGGACAAAAGCCGCCAAGGTTTTCATGAACGCCAGGTATGATGAGGCGCTTGAGGAATTGACGGCCCTGGAGTCCCAGTATCCCCTGGATGTCCTGATCAAGCGGTACAAAGGCCTGGCGCTTGACCGACTCAAACGATACGACGAAGCGGCGGCCGTTTATCAGGAGGGTTTGGGGATTGTGCCGGAAAATATCGCCCTGCGCTATTTTTTGGCCCAGACTCTTCTTCACCAAAAAAATCTCGACGGGGCGAAACACGAGTTTCAGTACGTGATCGATCATGACGAAAGCAAAACCTACCAGGTCCGCGCCCAGCAGGAATTTGACGCCATCGTGAGGCTGATCGAACTCATGAAAAGGATGACCCCCAAAAAATGGACATTCAGCGTGTCCACGGGCGCGGAATGGAATTCGAATCCGGCATCCAACACGCGCGTGGAAGCATTCAAGTCATCGGTCACCCACAACGCCTGGAAATTGTCGGATTCCGTCGGAGGCACCTATGAATTCTATAAGAAAGGACCGGTATCCCTAAAGGCAAACTACACGCACGCGGATGCCTTTTACACGGACAGTATGAGCAATCTCACCACACTCTCGAATATCGGCGGGGTTAACGCCACCCATGTCCGGAAGCTTTTCGACAAACCGCTTATCACGCAAATCGGCCAAACCACCACGCACACGATAATCCGGGACACGTATTACTCCACGTCGTTTGCTGAATCCTTAACCGTCGTTTATCCCATGAAAGACTGGTACCGCGTTACCCTGACGGAAAAGTGGTCCTTCGCAACCTATGGCAGTGAGGGATCAGAACCCGACTCCACCTCGCGTGACGGATTCAGCAATCTGGCCGGAATCACGAACAGCTTTTATTTCAACAAAGCGAAAAGTCTCTCCTCCCTGCTCGGATTTGAATTCGGCAGGGACGATTCCCAGGGTATTAACTATGATAAGAACGCATTCTCCTACAGGACGGGCATTCACTTCCCGCTCCTTTTCAAATTCGAAGGCGACTTGAGTTTTAAACTCAAAGATTCGCAATACCCGAAATACGGTTTCCCGTCCACCACGCCGGGCCGGCGCGATTTGGAATACACCTTCGGCGCCACGCTTTCGCGGAGTCTTGGGCGCAGCTGGACCATCAGTGGAAACTACAACTACACGGACAACAACAGCCGGGACGACAATTTCACTTACGTCAACCAGGCCATCGGCGTTAACATTTCCTACAACCTGTAGTTAAGCAGGTTCCCGCCCTTTCTTTATTTCCCCTAAAAAAAATTTGTATTTGTAAAAAACTGCGGGTATCTTTTGGTTAAAGATTTTTTTGAACCGAAAAAGGCAAACCCTCCGCAAGGAGGGGACTCCTAAGGCCGCCGTAATCCGGCGGACTTAGGACGGCTTCCGCTTGAAAAACAGCGGAGATCGGCAAAGTCACGGCACCGGCAAAGCCGGTGGGCCGGGCCGCCGGTGCGCGAAAAGGCATTGAGCGACACGAGCCCATTTCCGAATTTGCCGTTTTCGGAAAATGGGCTTTTTTATTGGGGCTAAAATGAAAAAATCAAATCTGCAGTTAGCGGGCATTATCATTTGTGTTTCATTGCTCTTGAGCCAGACCGCTACGACCTTCGGCATGGGAGACAAGCCTCCGGAGACAAAGGCAGCGGCAGCCAGCGTAGTAGTCACGCAGGCCGTTAAAGCCACAACCGGAGATACCAGCCCCAGTCCTCCCCCAGCATCCAATACAGGTACAGGGAATAAATCTTTGACAGCGGCCATAGCCAAGGTGGAGCAGGCTGTAAAAGTCACGAGTGGAGATACCAGTCCCAGTCCTTCCGCGGCAGTGGTTTTGCCGGACAATATAGTCCGGCTTATTTCAAACAATGGCGGCAAGCTTATCCTGATTGACCCTAATCCTTACCTGGTCGGCAATGCCGGGGCTGGCCTCATCGGCAACACGGCGGGGGGTCTCGCGGGCAACTCCGGTGGGGCTCTGACCGGCAATACAGGCGCAACTCTCGCGGGCAACTCCGGCGGTGCTCTCACCGGAAATACCGGAGCCACCCTCATCGGTAACACCGCGGGCGGTTTGACCGGCAATTACTCCGTAGCCTCGCAAGACAAACAGTCTCTGCCGGACTTATGGGGGGATCCCAAAGGATATGCGGACGAACAGGGCAACAAATATGTGGTGCTCCAGAAAACAGACGGCCGCGGAAACATGCTCGAACAATATTTCGTACGAACACTGGACAGCGAGGGAAAAATCGTTTCCGAGGCGAAAAAAACCCCGGATGGGAAGATGCTTGCGGAAAACACCTGGGTCTATGACACGAAGGGCCAGGCCATCATTGCCGAGAAGAAAGACAGTGAAGGCCGTACTCTGGAAAAAAGTTTCGTCCAGGACGATGGCGGCCTTGACACCTACCGTTACCGGCCGGATGGCTCAGAATACGAGACAGAGCGCCGCTCCGCGAAAGGCGCCATTGATATCGAATACAAAAACGAAAAAGGCGAAACTTTCAAGTCCACGCACATCAGCAAGGACCCGGACGGACAATACGCGCAAATCGCGGTTTTTGAAGGCGGAAAGTTTGAGAGAGTCCGCAATTACCTCGATGGATCAAGAGAGGTCTTTAAAAAAGAACCGGACGGCTCCAGGCAAGAACTGCGCGTTTCAGCCTATGGCACGCAAACCCTCATGGCTTACGACCGGGACTCGCACCTGATCAAGGAAACCAAAGCCAATCCCCAAGGAGCCACCGAGAAGGAACAGACATGGATTTACAACCCGGACGGCACTGTCCATTCGGACATAAAAGACGGATCGGGAAAACAACTTGAATCTATTATCAAACAAGCCGATGGCACGCAGGAAACCACGCGGTACAGCCCGGAGGGATCACCCCTTCATACCGAGAAGACGAATGCCGACGGCAGCGCTTTGACTTCCTATTTCGCCGGAGGGGGCTCCCTTGAGAAACAAGTTTTACGCTCCAAAGAATCCAATGCGGCCGTGGAAAAGACGATTTGGCCGAACGGACGGGAGGAAAGTGTCCGGAAATTTTTCACCGGCGCAACAGAGTTCATGAAAAAGGAAGCGGACGGGAGCAAGGAAATCACCGTCACAAAAAATTATGGGCGGCCTCTATCCGAGCCCAGCTATGAAGGCGAGGATCCTTCCTCCAGACGGCGCACCTACCGCGTTATGGAGACAAAGCAGACTTATGACACGGCAGGCCGCCTGGTCTCGGAAGCTGAAACCCGTGCCGGGCGAAAGACCTCTGAGAAAAACATGGCCTACGGCGAGGACGGTACTTTGACGACCACGGTATTTGACGGCGAAGGGAAACTCCTCGAGAAAGTGATCAAAAACTCCGCTGGGAACGCTACCACGGTAAAGACAGACGGTGACACCGAGAAACACGCGAGCGTCTCCGCGGCGAGCGGCGGCAACCCAATAACCACCCCCTACGCCTACGATGCAAACGGGAAACTGCTGTCCGGAACTGGTTCGGGCAGTTCTATCTCGGAGGATGGCTTTGGCAATACCACAACCAGCCAGATAACGCAAACGTATACGATCAAGAACGGACAGGCCCGCCTGGAAGGTGCGCATGAGGAGACTCAGAGCAGCACTCTGATTGCGCCAAGTAAGCAGACCGATGGAAATGGCAGCCAAATGACCACCATTTACCGCTACGATGACAAGGGGAAATTGCAAAACACAGTGGGTTCTGGCAGTTCTATTTCGACGGATGGCTTCGGCAATACGACGGCTGGAAAAGTATCTCAAGCGTTTGTGGCCAAGGATGGCCAGGCTCAAATAGCGCAAAATATGGCCCTGGCGCCACCTGCCGGAGGTGCGATGCAAGACGGCTCGGCCGGGAAAGGCGACTGGAAAGACCCCTTTATACTAAAAAACAATTTTGAATATGCGAGGAAACATCTTGAGGAAAAAATTCAGTTCGCAAAAAAAGACGTGGAACAGTATGAAAAAAACAGTGATATCTACCAAAAAAACGGCGATGCGGCATTGGTAAGCGAGTATAAGCGAATGGCTCAGCAGGAACGGAATAAGATTACGGAAATTGAGGCGGTTCTCAAAAATCCAAATTGGATCCCTGGTTACATGGCGAAAGCCCTTGAGGAGTCGCGAAAATACGTTGCCGATTCGAAAAGCCCTGCCGAGCACTTGGAGAAAGAAATCAAGTATTGGCGGGACCTGCCAGGGGATTGGGAAGAAAAGACAAAAAATATGGGCCCGGATGAGTCCTTCATTCTTCAGAACAACCTGGATAATGCGAGGAAGCGTCTCGAAGAGAAAATACAGTACACAAAAGAACAGGTGGAAGAATGCGAAAAAAACAGCGATATCTCCCGGAAGAGAGGCGATGAGGCATTGGCAAACGAATATAAACAAATGGCCCAGCAGGAACGAAACAAGCTCACCGAAATTGAAGCGGTCCTCAAGAACCCAAATGGGATCCCGGGTTACATGGCGAAAGATCTTGAGGACTCAAAGCGCCTCGGCGCCGATACGAAAACCCCTCTCGAACGCCTCGATGAGGAAATCAAATACTGGCGCAACGTTGGTGATCAAACACGGGAAAAATCCCAATCAAAGGAAGATGAAAGAAATAAGGAAGAAGCCGGAGGAAAAGAGGAAAAAACGGTGGAAGATAAGAAGGCAAACGCCGAGTTATCATCGAAACTCACCCCCGGGCAGTTCACAATCCAAGATGCCTTGTACCGGCGAGCACAAAACGGTGAAGTGATCCGAGACGCATGGGGGGATCGTATCTACGGAGATCCGTTGTATGACCTTCCTGCTTTGCCCTACATGCAGTCGCGCGTGCTGGGGCTGCGTGAACAGATCGCAATGTACGAGAAGGCCATCAAGGATCCTTGGACGATGGCAAGCACCTATCCGGAATTTTACGGCAAAGAATATGAGGCGAATAAGAAAACACTGGGCAAATATGAAGCGCTCCTCAAAGACACGGCATGGGCCGATCCGCAACTGAATCAGGAAGAAAGACAAGTTGCTGCGCTTCGGGTTCTCTTGCCGAACCAAACCTTGAGAGAACTAACGAAAGCCGCTCAGGCTGCATCGGAAGAATCACGACAAGAGAGGGCGAAGGACCCTGAAGATCTTTTAGCTAACCAGGCACGGGAAATAGATCCCGTTTCGAACCCTCCGGCAAGGATTCCCGTTAATCCGAATACTGGAGAGGACTTGGAAATCGATAAGCAGATTCTGGAAGCTGGTCTCGTTTCCACACCGGACCTAATTCCTCATTCCGGCATGCCGCAAGACAATCTCACTCCGGCTGTCGCCGAAGCGAATCTATTGGAACAAATGCAACAGGCAGAGCTGGCTGAATCGAGCAATCAAGTTCAAAATGAAATCAATCAAATGATCCGTGAGATTGAAACGGCGCCGGCGGCATCAATTGCGGAGGAAGTACGGCAAAACGTCACGGAAGATCGCATCGTCCAGCAAACGGCAACCACGGCACAGCTGGAAAGCAGTTCTGATGATTCCGGCGTGGCCGCCGATCCTATGCCGGACGATAATGGAGATCCTCACTGAGGCGAGAATTGCAATTTGCGGAGTTACAGGGTATCTTTTTTTAATACCTTTATAACTTGTGAATTTCGTTCTTTTAGAAACTTGTTGTGCATTAGCACCGAAAAAGGCAAACCATTCGTGAGAATGGGACCCCATATGGCGCCGTAGGCGTCATAGGGCTCTCCCGCCGGAAAGATGGCGGGGGATGGCAAAACCACAGGCCCTAATTTGTGCCGGCCGGCACAAATTAGGACAGCTGGGTTGCCGGAGACTTGGAAGCTATATACGAAAGCCCATTTCCGGATTCGCCTATTCGGAAATGGGCTTTTTTATTTTGAGGTAACGTGACAAACCCTATGACAAAAAATTCGGGATCGAACCATCACACAGGCAGGAAAGCCTGTTTTTCATTGCGCCGGTTATTTCGGACTGCCGGTAACGTATTCCCCATGGACTCTTCCATTATTATTCCTCTTTATTTCGCACAAAATCTGTCTCAAAGGAGAAAAAAGTCATGAAAGCGGTGTTTGGACAAAATATTAGGGCCCTGGTTTATTCAGGCATATTCTTGCTAATCATCTTTCTATGTCATTATGAAAATGCCTACGCAGCTTTAAAAGTTACTAAAAACGAAGCCACGGAAAAAGCTCAAGAGCAGCTGGAAAAAACGACACAAAATCTTGAAAAATCATTTGAAAGAACTTCGAACGGGCTGAAAACTAATAAAGCGGCGGATGATTCAGCGGGGCTGGGCGTTTCGGAGAGCGCGCGGCATGCGGCTCTGACGGGGACCGCTAACACTCATGATAAGCAAGGCCAAGTCATCGGCAAAGCGGAAAAAATTCATACCCCCGATATCGGTTCTCAGATAAGCGCTATTGAAACTGCTGAGGAGGCGCGCCAGGAAGAATCTGAATCCTCACAATTAGAAAATTTGAACTTGCAAGAAGCAATGAAAAAGCAGGCGGACGCATTGAAAACGCTTGAAAAAGTCTCTAAGCAATCGAGTGACGTGGCCAAAAAAATCATACAAAACTTGGAAGGAGGCGAGGCCAAGGATGAGAATGAAGAGGATGACGCGAGTGATGCGGATAAAGAAGGAGAAGGAAAGGGGAAATCAAACGAATCCGCTCGCGAGCAAACCGATACCAATTCTCAAAAAGCCGGTACTGAATCTGAAACCATGAAGGAAACCTCTAACACTTATGATGAACACGGCCGAGTTGTCGGCAAAACGGAGACAACCCGGGATTCGAAAGAGCCCGATATGGTAAACGTAACCATAGAGGAGAAAAAATATAACGGATTAGGGCAGGTTTCCACGGAGACTATCGAAACAAATGAAACGGGCGAATCCTCCAATACCGATGAAATCAAGAATGTCGAGCATGACGAAAACGGTCAGGTAAAAAGTTTTTCCTATCGCGATGAAGAAGGCAAATCCCATGATGCCCAGGTGGAGACCGGTGAAAATGGCCGGCTGGTGGGTTTCGAAGATTCAGAAGACGCAAACGCTGAAGCGGAGGCGGAGCGAGAGGAAGCCGAAGCGGAGCAGCAAGCAGCCAGTGACGATAAACAGCTCCAGGAGCTAACGGCCCAGCAAGAATCTGAGCAAAAACAGGGAGAAAAACTCAGCCAATTAATATCGAATGTCTTAAAAGTGAATTCCGACATCGCAAAACAAATCATTAAAAATGTAAAGGGCGAAGACGACACGCCTGATACCGGTTCTGAGGGAACCGGTATGGCACACGAAATCAAAAATGTAGAGTATGACGAGAACCGTCGGATGAAAAGTTACACCTATAACGATGAAGAAGGTAATTCCCAGAATGTCAAAAATGTCGAAATGGAAACCGGCAGAGGTGATGCTTTGGAAGGCCGAGAGGGTAGTGCTGGCGGATTGATGAGCGCAAGCGGCCGAGAGGGTAGTTCTGGCGGATTGATAAGCGCGAGCGGCCGAGAGGGTAGTTCTGGCGGATTGATAAGCGCGAGCGGCCGAGAGGGTAGTTCTGGCGGATTGATAAGCGCAAGCGGCCGAGAGGGTAGTTCTGGCGGCTTGATGAGCGCAAGCGGCCGTGAGGATAGTTCTGGCGGCTTGATGAGCGCAAGCGGCCGAGAGGG
>ASOC01000044.1 GCA_000405945.1 Candidatus Omnitrophus fodinae SCGC AAA011-A17 | reverse complement strand
TACGACGCTGGCTTCTTGGGGAGGCAGACACGAAAGCCTTGCAGACCGCGATTGCTGAAGCGAATAATGCGACTTTAGCGGAATTAAAATCTAAAATTGAAACCCCCGCCAAAGCTCCCACCGCCGCGGCGCTGGGAGCGAAAGGTGTACTTTTCGGTGATATGGCTATGGTTGGTGTGGCGGCTGCCGTTCCATTTGCCGGTATTGGCCTTATGATTGCCGTAAATTTAGGTACCCCTTTGGAGCTGACCGTGGCTATCACCGTCCCTGTCTTATACGCTACTGCAATTGCATTGGCGTTTGGTGCTGACAAGATCCGCAACTACTTCCGTGGGGGGAAAGTGGCTAAGGAGAAACCCGTACCACCTGCTATTAAAGTAGCGAAGCGACCGGCCGTCACTAAAGTTTCATTATTATTTAAAAATGTTTCACTATTATTTACAGGATTCGGTTCGTTACTCAAAGAAATGGCGCCGGTTTTCTTTATGTCACCCTTTATATTTGCCCCCGTTGGCCTTGGCATTGCCTTATATTCTGGCATAGCGCCGGGTCTGGCCGTGGGAATCAGCATCGCGGCTGGTCTCGCGTTCACAGTAGGTGTGTTTTCCTTTTTTGCTGCCGCCACAAAAATACGTGCTATGAAGACGGCGCTCAAAATGAAAGTTTCAGCTATAGACTATGAGCCGGTTTTTGCCGGAATGGAACCCGGCACTCGAAGCCCAGTGTATGCTATGAATGGAAAGAAGACTTCTATTACGCTCACGCGGGAAGAAGCGGAGATTAAGCTTGAGGCCGGACAAGCTGAATTATGGATGACGAACAAAAGTGGGTATGCTTTAAAGGCAACTGTACCTCTAGTTTGGACGCGTGGTCCAGATGGTGGTAAGTATCATCTAGCATTACCCACCCTCCCAGGACCCTCCGCCCAGTCGATAGGTCCCACCACCACCGCCGCGCTGGGTGCTAATTTGGACAAAGTTCGCGGTGCGCTGCTCAATGCACGCGACTATATGGGAAACCTTGCCGGCATGATCCAAGAGATTCCGCGGGCGATTAGTGAATCGAGCGAGAAAGATAAACAGGGGTTTGCATTAATCATGGCGATAGGCCTTTTCTTCGGCGGTATTTCGGTGCTTCTCCCGCTTCTTGGCGCCGTTGTTTATTTGTTTGCTCGCGTTAGTCAGGCAGTCTTGGCTGTGCTGGCGGTTGTTATAGGCGCAAGGAGTACCGCAAGCATACCCACTACGGATGGCTATATTATCGCACTCGGTGTAATCTCGGATATCGACCGTGATGGATTGCGTGGGGATACATCCGATGCCATTATGAAACAGATCAGGAAGGATGTTGAAAACTTTATTAACGGGGAACACGGTTTTTGGCAGAATTTGGCTGCCAGATTATTCAAGTCTAACCGGGCGGCGCGTGCGGCAATAATTGAAGATACTATGGGGTATATGCAGATTAAAGCCGTTTCCGACGGCATCTGGTCGGTAAATATGCGCAGGTTTGAGGTTCCCCCGACGCTCGAAATGAAAGTTACGGCTACAGATTATGAACGGTTTCTTGCCAAGATGCCAGACCGCACCCGAATCCCTGTGTTTAATAAAAACGGAGCGATGACTTCTATTACGCTCACGCCGGAAGAAGCGAAGGATAGGCTTGCGGCTAAAGAAATCGAATTATGGATGACGAACATAGGCTCATTTGCCGTAAAGGCAACTGTATCTCTTGTTGTGGGCAAGTCTGGAATAGGTTTACCCACCCGCCCGGTATCCGAAGGTCCTGCCGCTGAGACGTCGCCCATAGCCCCAACTGAGCCTCCATCCGGCGAATCGACAGCGACTCCTGTTGAAACTGAGGTTCCCGAAGAGCAGAAAGCCGACAGTATCACTGACGCTCTCACCGCTTTTTTTCAGGGCGTTGACGCCGGCAATGCGGAAGATGCCATTCAGACATTATTGGAGCTTGAAGATCCGCGGATTATAGAAGGTCTCTTTTTGGTTGCATTAGAAGACTCTGATGCGTCGAGTACTGCTATGCGGAAAATAGCGGAGCTCTTTCAGGCCGAGGACTTTAAGAAAACGTTTACTGACGCCTATCCGGAGGATGATGCTCTCCGCGCACTGCCAAAGTATTTTGTCGGAGTCGCTGTGGAACTGCGTGAATTACGTGAATTAAGTAAAAGGGGTTTGGAGAAAGATGATTTTGAGCGCATGTCGGAGCGAGTATTTTCATCGGATAGAACCTTGGAGTATAAATTTGCTGATGCTTTTCTGGAACGTTGTCTCATTCAGCCGATGCTTCCTGAAATGCGCATGAGAGCGTTGAACATTCTGGCTCCCCGCTTGGACGCCCCCGATAATTTTCCAAAAGCCCGTTTGGCTTTTTTCGACCGCATCAACGAATTCGATCTTGACGAAGAGCAGAAGGAACAGCTTTGGGAAAACGTGACAAAGCGCCTTGAGTATTTCTTTGATGACAATGGAGAGCCAGCTAAAATGGACGCTTTGATACCAGCGAAATCTCGGACAGAAGCACAGAAGACATTTGATTTTGTCAGAGCACTGGCGGCTTTGCCTGATGAAATTGCAAAACAAAAGGGCAAACCCATGACCGAGGATGAACGGGATGAATATGCAGCTGAACGCGCTGAATACGAATACGATCATTTAAAGTGGGATAGATATGTTGCTTTGGCATCGCAGGATGGTGCCCTGGATAACCTTAAACAATTGGTGGTTGACTATGGATATGTGTTCGCTCGGTCGGATTTAAGCGATTTGTCTGCTTTGTTTTCATCTGAAGATAGCCTGGGTTTTATTGATAAACTTTCTAAGACTGGATATAAGTTTGACGCGGCTGATATCGGCGACCTGTTAGATATTATCAAATCCAAAAATAGGGAGCGTATTGGGGATTTTATTGAAGAACTTTCTCAAACGGGATATGTGTTTAAATCGGCTGATAGCGCCGCTCTGATAAAAGTTGCCGATACCGATAATCTCCGGGCGTATATTAAAGAACTTTCTGCTAGGGGGGGGATATGTGTTTAAAGCGGCTGACGTCGGCGCTCTGATAGATGTTGTCGATAAAAAACGGCAGGGCGAAGTGCTTGCGGGTATCGGATTCATCCGAGCAGCGGCGTCGGAGTATGTTTGTGAAAATCCGGCGGATGGGCTTGAAGATGCGATAAAAAGAAATTGGATTGCTTTTATTGTAGGCAGATTGGTGCCTCATTACCAGGGCAATGAAGAGTTTGTGGTGCCTCATTACCAGGATAATGAAGAGTTTGTGGGTGAAATGAAGACATTGGTCAAAAGCCGGATTATAGAAATGGTGCCTGAGCTTGAGACCGGGCTCAAATACGAAGGAGAAGAGATCAACGCTGATATACTTACAGGGAGATTCTTTGAAGACAGAGCATGGCGCATTCCAAAGCTCGCGGAACGATTCCTGTCGGTGCTGAAAAATCACCAGCGGCACAGTTCGGAAGGGCAATTTCCGGGGTTGGTTGTTGATACAGTGAATGCGAAAACATGGGAAGAGGCCCTTTCTTATGAATCGACCGAAAAACTGGACATGGAAGGCTTCAGGAAATTGTTTGTGGACTACGGTGCTGGAAATATCGCAATGCATCAGGTGAAGAAAATCATACCGGGGGATCGCCTTTCATTTCTTTCAGGATATGAAAAATGCTTTGCATCACATTTCCCCTGTCGAATGATTCTTTGATAATTTTTTCCTGTTCCGCGGCAGTCATTTCGATATTGCCATACAGAGCGGCCACGCATTTACGTGCCGTCACGGCATCCCGCATGCGCAAGGCCCTGAGCAGCAAAGCGACCCTTTTCAAATCCCTCTGGGAAATCGTTCCCATAGCGCCCGTGTCGAGAAGCCAACTCCGGTTGACTCCGCCTTTTTCCACCATGATATTTCCTTCATGAAGGTCCGCGTGATAAAAACCTCTGACCAGGGAAATGATAAAACCAGGCGCCAAGTCATCTTCCAGGCCCACTGTCTCGTCAGCCGAAACTTTCGTATAATCTGTGGCATTCATGACAAGTTCGTCTAAGATCATGTCAGGAATTGCATCTGCCGGGCGCCCCATCCATTCGCCCGCGGTATACGAATCCTTAACACCCACCGTCCATTTGCCGGGTGCCCGGCCTTCTTTGCGCATGGCCATAACCCTTTTCCAGGCCCCGGGATTAAACCAGCCGCCTTCATAGGTCAGGAGGACGTTCACAAGATTCCAAATATCAGCAATCCCGGTCGGCCGCTCCATCTGCGCCTTGAGCGCCCTGGCACTCTTCACCTCGTCATCAAACAGAAGTTCATCATGGATTGTCCTGTGCAAAAAACTAACCAGCCACTTTGGTAATTCAAATTTCTGGCCTTCCGCCGGCGCCGGACCCAAAGCTTCTATTGACTCCAGCATTGATCCCAGAATCGCAAGGCCATCTTCAGCTTCACGGTCTACAAATGGTTTTTTGACTTTAAGGGCAAACTGCCTGTTATTACGCTCAACACGGTACACGGCCTTGATCGATGCTTCACCAAGCTTGTTAAATACGCGGACATCTTCAATCCCATAGTACTCAAGCATGCGGAAAAGATCCCGTTTCATGAAAGGAACCGGCGAATTCGATTTCAGCGACTCGAGCTGAATTTTAAATTCCTCGGAAACATAACCGAAACTATGCAGCAATTGCCCCAGTTTCATGCCGACGACTCCGCTCGCGGCGAGCATGAGAGCTGTCATCTGGGAACTGTCTACAGTTTCGCTCTTCTGTTTGACTGTCGCGAGCAAACCCAGCATATTGGTAAGAATTTTCTCCGTAATGGGCCAGCTCTTCTCCGGCGCCTTCTCAAAGAAAATATCCCATATTCTTTTTTCGAATGAATCAGCGGTCTTACCTTTGAATATATTATTGAACAGCGCGTCCAGAAGCTGTTTGCGCTGTGCGCTTTCTTTGCCTAATCCCGCAAAAATCCCTCCCTTATCCCAGAGAAGCCCTTGCAGGAACTCTCTTTGTACCGATTTACCGATACGGGAATAATTGGTAAGCTCCTGCGTGCCCGTGGACTGCTGCAGATAATCCAGGTTGACCCTGTACTGAAGTTCCATTTTTTTAAGAAAAGCGGGCTTCTCGTTGAAACCCAGAAGCCAGAGAAGAAACTCTATCTTCAAAGTCGGCTCTTTTAAGTTGTCCATGACAAAGAGAACCATATTTTTGCCGGTTTCCCCCTCGCCCTCCGCCTCACGCGCCTCAAGAGAACGACCGTCAGAAGAATATACCGTCGAGTAAAGATGCCCCAACTCTCTGAATTCCGGCACGGTTTCTACATTCTTCTCGATAAACGAATCCAGAAGGTCATCACGTATGGGGCTTGCTTTTGGAAAATACTCCACAATTTTTGCCGGTATTTGCCGCAACAGTTCTTCTCTTGAAATCGTCCGGGCTTTAAACTGCTGCAATATCATGGTTGTTTCCATGTCCAAAAGTTTCAAACTTAATCCCTGTTTAACCTGAGCGCCGTGCAGATGTTCGTTCACAAGATCATTGATCATCGACAGTTTGCTCTGAATCGGCATATCTGACTCATAGATAGTATCCGCGAGCTTTCTTAAATAAATATCCCTTTCACTTGTTGAACGCGGGAAGAAAGTCCTGATCCGTGCAAGTTTCATTTCATAATCCTTTGCCGGGTCGGCGTTCTGCTGAGTTTGGATAAATCCTTCAAGACCGGATTTTAAATCAATTTCTTCCAGCAACGAAGCCAAGAACAAATCCATTTGGGTCTCCGGTCTGTCGCCGACATCTTTCCACGACGACATGTAGTACGCGTTTTGAAATCCTTCAAAATCGCTTTCGTAGGCTGCTTTTTCGCTGACCGTCAAAATAAGGCCCTTTTTCTGTTCCAGCATAAAGGCACCTGACATTCCGCTATTGGCCGAGGCCATCACGAGATCAAAATCCATCAAAGCGCCTATTCTGCTTACCGTATCCAGCCTCTCAGCCTGATTCATGCGTTCCAGTGCGGCCTTTATAGCATCACGATCAAAAGCCTGATCAGCGGACAAGCCGAGTTTTTTCACGACAAGAGCGAGAAACAACGCGTATGTTTTATAGACGCTTTTGGGCAAATACGTTTCAATCAAAGCCATAGTCTGCTCATAACTAAGAGTGCTAAAAATGAACGGATAGGCATTTTCAAGTTCTTCTCGGTATTTAGCCTGCGGGTCAATAGGACCATTCAAACGGATACGTTCCATCAATTCATCACCTTGATGTACGTAAACCCTTCTGGCTATCGGATGATACCGGCTAAAGGGTTGAGCAAATATTGAATATCCCGTAGAAAAGCGTTTAACGGTAAAACCGGATGAAGACTCTTGTAACTCCATATGCCTTATGCCTAGTAACAGCCGGTAATGCTGGGCAACTTCATCCTTGCTCAACATCTGGGCCGTAGCTTTATGCCCCGCAGCACGGCTCCAATTCTGAATAATAAAATCCATGTTACTTTCAAAAAACTCTCTAACAGCTGCCATTTCATCCGCGCTGGTTATTTTTAAAGGCTGCCCACGCTGCGCTGTCTCATCAAACCCGTAAAATCTCTGCAAATATTCAGGGCTGACAAAACCGCCCGAGCTAAAAAACTGGATAATATAATCAGCGGCGGTGAGTTGCTCATTTGCAGGCTTCCTTTGATTGGCATCCCACATCAGCTTAAACAGCTCTTCAAACATGGCAAGCTTTACGTCGAGATTGCTTTGTTTGCGAGTACCGTGAATTTTTTCTATCGCTTCAAACAGGCTTCGCATCAATTCGTCATCTAAATTCAAATCGTTCTCCGGAATGAATTCTTTTAAGAAACGCAACAATAAATCATTTTTGGTTGCCATGTTCTGCGGAGTAAAAAGGCTGACGATAAAAGACTTTTGCTCCGGCACCGGTAATTCCGCCACTGAATTTACGACATAAGACTCCGCATTGTAGTTAAGCAGCCATTGTAAAAATTGACCTTTCGCGCCATCGCTCGATTGAAAAGCCTTGGTTCTAATTTCCGTGATAAGATTAGCGGGATCATAAATGTTTCTATTTTGAGACCTGTCACGAGGATAGACGATTTCGATCCAGCTGTTCCGCGGCAGCGCGTTCAAAACTTTCAATGCCATTTCCCAGCTCAATTCATTGCCAACAGCATCCCGCACCCATTCAACAATATTCCTGTCCCGTTCTAATTGTTCATGCTGACCTTCTAAAGTAACCGCCAGCATATAAAAATACCGGTTTGCCCCCAGGGTTTGCGTCAACTGAGACCGGTTTTCCTGAAGAACTTCCAGCAAAACATATTTGTTGACCTTGCCCCGGCTGACACGTTGAAGGAGAAGGTCGGGCTCATTCAAATCTCTTAGCAATGCCGTTTTATAGGCGGCTAACCAGGGGTCGTATTCCTGCCGCATCTGCCGGTGATCACGATAACCGCGAAATCCCGTTGTCCCCAGGTATAAATCAAATTCATCCGAATTATTAAATTGACCGGCCTTCTGCCTCATCCCGTCGATTGATTCATGCAAACCCGTCAAACTGGCCTGAAATAAGCCCGGAAGTTCCGCATCACCATTCACCGAATTATGATCATTGAGGGTAGCGACAATGGCGATGAGTTGATTTATTAAGTCCGCTATTTCCGTAATTGCCTTCCCTGATTTTCCACGATTGCCTCCATGCTTCATAGCCCGGATTTGCGTCCAACCAAACCCGGAACCGTTCTAGCAACGCATTTGCCCGATTCAGATGAATTTTAATAGTACCTGTGTCATACACCGGTGTTGTATCAATAGCGGACTTCAAAGATTCTGCTTCGTCCATGAGGTTTCTAATTGTGCCAGAATCTCTATCCAAAGGTCTCAAACTGGAAAAAGTTCCCGGAAATTCAACCAAGCTCCCGTGAAATGTCTGATTCAATTCCCGCTCCGGTTTATTTTTGTTACGGTAGGGCGCATTCAAAACATGCCTAGTCTGGTCCCTGAACCGCATCCGGTGAGCCGGATGAGAAATCATACCTAATAGCTCGTCCGTGGCGCTGGTATCTTCGGCCTCGGCGGCCAGCTTTTCGAAAAATCTTGTCAGACCTTTCAGGCTGTATTCTCCGGTCTGATCGACAATCTTGATGGAAACCAAGTCTGCGTAATCTTCTTCCGCGTGACTTTTCGACGTCCCCCGCAATCCCCGCTCCTTTTCCAAATCCGGAGGTTTTCCCGTTTTCAGAACAGACTTCAGCCTCGATATCACATGACCGATTTCGTGCGCAAGGATTCCGGCAATCAAATCCTCGGTCAGTCTCCCCGCTTCCATTTCACTCTGAAGAAAATCCGTTTCAATAAGAACACGGTCGGGAGCAGTCTTAATAGCCGCGGCGTTCATGCGGCTGTCGTTAAGGAAATACAGCTGAAAAAGCCCGGCATCGGTGAAACCGGAGGCATTCAATACTTTGTTGAAGATTTCCCTTATTTGGGGAATAAAAGCCGGCGTCTGGTCAAATGTTTCCTCATCCACCACGCCCGCCCCACGTTTTTTAAGATGTTTGACAATACGGCCTAGAGTTTCCAGTTCCTTTTTGGCCATTTCTTTCACCGTATTCTGCAAATCACCACGGTTCTGAAGCTCGTCAACCTTTGCGTTCACTTTGTCAGCTGTGATTCTTCCGGAGGGCTGTCGTAAATCAATCAAATCCGCATAGGCTAACTGCTTCCATAATCTTTCCGTGATAATCTCCAGTGTGTCCTTGCGACCGCCATGCACAAGTACCTTTTGGGGCTTAGATGAAGCGGAACGAGCCTCAATCTCAGGCCACTCGGCTTCCAGAATTTCACGAGCGCGCATTTCCGTCTGGTAGCCATACGACCCCGTGCGAGGTTCTGACGTACCTGCAATTGCGCGCAACGCCTTGTACACCATAAGTCGAAGTGCATCATCCCCGGCAAATTCAGGGCGGGCAAGGTCATTGCGTAATATTTGTTCAAGGCGATCAACCCTCTTGAACTCCTGGCTGTCCTCAATGTCATTAATTAGTCGCTGCCTCGGCGTTATCGTCGCAACGACTACCGCCTGTTTTTGGATACCCCGAGCCAATGAAGCGGCCTGCGTCATTATTCCCAGCGCGGCGGCGGTATAAATACTTTCTTGTGACTTCACGACCCGGCTTGAATCAGATCTGCCGCTCGCAGTCTGTTGCACCTTATCACCGTAAGCCTGCAGCATTTTTTTCCAATCATCCAGAAGCTCACGAGCAATCGCGCCTTCAAAGTTTGAGGTGTCCAGTTGATGACGCAAGGTTTCCAACGCTGTCAACTCATCTTCCTCCAAATTTCCGCCCCTCCTGACTCCGTTAACGACAACAAGAATGCGCTCTCCCAATTTCAACAAGGATAGGGCTGCTTCATTATTATGAAACCGACGCGAAGCAAGAGCTTCTTGAAGGGCTGTGTCCAGTCTAGCTATGCGGGTTTGAGCGTCAACATCGTCGACATGGTGAAGGAAATAACCAGCGTCGGTTGCCAACTGCACAGCCACAGGCAAAATATCTTCTTTCGTAGGAATTGCGGCTTCAGCACGGTCAGCCTCCGCATCCAGCGCCCTCGCCGACTGATGAACGATGTCAGCGGCTATTATCAGGGCGTCTTCCCTATAAATGTTTTGAGCCGTAATTCGGCCAAGGTTAAAGAAGTCCAAAATCTGAAGACTGCCGTCCGGCATTCGCCCGATATTTTTTTAGCGCATTCCCTTCAGAGCCCGGCACATCCAATTTGATGAATAATCCCAACTTGGCAAGCTCCCGAATCAAATGGGCCAAATCCTGGATTAGCTCTTTCCTGTTTGTATCCAGTTCCATTTCCGCGCGCTCTTTTGCCTGGCTTTGGACAATCACGGTTCGCTCGCGGCCTTGGCCGGTTCCAGGCATCAAAACAGTAAACGGCGCTATCAACCCGGGACGACCGTCACGACCGTGACGAACTGCACTGTCCAGAGAACCGATCGCATCCTCAAAGTTATCTCGATTCATCTGTTTCGTAAAAGCTTGCTCAGGCGTCTTTCCGCTAGGCACGCTTTTTTCCAAAACTTTGACAACCACTCCGGGAATCTCTGTCAGCTCCTGGACCCTAGCATGAACTCCACGCCATTCACGAGCCGCTGTCAGGGATGCGGGGACAGGACCCGGCCTGATAAGTTTCAGCTGTGCCTGGGAAAGTTGTATAAATTCTCCGCTTCCATCCTCGGTGAAAACCTTTACCTTTACGGTATCCGCCGGCAACAAATCCCTCATAATAGGAATACGTCTGTCGTCATCCATCTTTTCTGCCCTTCGGTCTAACGCGTCCATTCGGGTCCTGATCCCGGACTCATCTTCCAGGGGTCGGCTGCCAATAGGTGTTTCCAAGCCTGCTCTTATCAACGCCGCTACTTGTTGAAAGGAAAGGTCGAGCGCCACGGCCATGCGGTAAATTTCCTCCGTAAGATCAGTGCCGAACATCGTCGGATCATCCGTATTAATCGAAACCTTAACATGCTTGCCCCGATTCGCTTGTGCTTCTCCAGATTGTAAATATGTATCTAGGTTCGCAAGGTTTGCGCGTACCTGCGTAAGTTCAGACTCCTGTTCGGTGGTGCGGCCGCTTATTTGCTCAAGATTCCGCTTCCTGCTCTCAAGGTTTGCCGCCAATCTTTCAGCCCAATGTCCGTAAGTCTCATGGGGGTCCAAATAGCGTTTGAGGGTGTGGGTTTCATAGCCGGAGATATAGGGCGAAGCAACCCCGACATTGGAAGTGGGATTGGTCTCGACCACAATGCCATAGTTAATCAACCGGTCACGGACAAATCCGGCGCGGGTTTCGAGATCCTGGATTTTGTCCTCCGAATCGTATTGATAGACGACCGTCAAACCATCAGCACTGATGCCAAACTTGGCCATGTCGTCCGGCGATCTTACCGGATTTTGCAAAACTTCCAGCTCACGCTCAAGCGAGTCTTTATTGACAGCAAGCAGAGGAACTCCCAGTCTAAGAAGTGCCAAATCATGCTCAACCTGCTGTATTCTTTCCTGCAAACTTTCTTTTTTGGTGGTTCCCAAGAGCTGGCGATAGTCCGGGAGAGCAATCATAATCGCATGCCCGAGTCTTTGCATGACACGCTCTGAAGATTTCATATCAACATCCTTCAAAAATCGCATAAAAATCGCCTCCAGGGCATGCCGGATTCCGGATTCTATGCTTACATCCTCGATACTTTCCGCAACGTGAAAGGTTCCGCCGGGGATTGGAATTTGACGCGCTGGGTTCTTTCCGTTATAGGTTTCCACTTCGCGCTTGTACTTTTCAAAAATACTGAAAGCCTCGAAGAATAAACTCGGCGGATTATGTTCCTCCTGACCGGCCGCATCAATACCGCCCACAAACCTCAAAACATCATCCGGCGTCACCGCGTTTTCACCCGTGATAGACGAAATAATTATCCCCTCCTTATCGGCAACAGATGAATACCCGTCGGGCTTATCGCGCATCTCCCGCGCTTCGCGCAGAATGCCTGTAAAAATCTCGGCGCTGTCGGTTTTGTGCGCGATCCTTTCCTTAAGCTCCTTGTGTTCATCGGAGAATTTTGTGATCGAAAGGATAAGACGCATTTCAGGGATAGCAAGTTCCGGCTCTCCGCGCGCGCGGCGGGCCTCGTTTTCCTTTTTCTGTTCCGCTACCCATTCCTTATAGGCCTGAATCACGGTCAAGATCTCATTAAGCGTTTCCGCGCGCGAGCCGATATTAAAGCGCGGCTCATAGTATTTGACGTTGACCCGCTGCTGGTTTCTCAAGGCATTCTTGGTAATTCTCTTACGATCGGCCATTTTGAGCAGTGCGCCGACGCCCCCAAACGCCTGCACAAATAGAGGCAGAGATCCTTCCTGAAAATTAAAAAGATTGAAAATGTAGTACTTTGAGTGACGATAAAGATCCATGGCGTTTAAAACCGTTTTCCTGTGACTAGCCGGAATTTGATCGCCCAGAGCCGTGAGAAGATTTTGAACCTCTGCGACGATAAGGTCTTTATCCTCAAGTTCGTTAACATCAGCATAGCCGGCCACAAAAGCCGGATTATAGAGACGGACAAACTTGAAAAGTATGCGCGCCGATACAAGGGCTGTTTTAAAGCTGTCATGCAGGTCAAGATCCTCGGGTAGACCCCGCGCGCGCCTGAGCGAATTCATCTTGTCTTGAGCTTTCTTCACCAAATCATCGAAACGACCAGTCGGTTTTCCGAGAATAATTTTGTCCCAGACATCAGAATCAAAATCTTCGGCCATTTTCTCATGATTATGAGTCTCTCCCTTTTCGCTAGTATCAATAAAAGCATGCATTTCTTCGTCCTCGCGCTGAATGGATTCATCAAGGTCAATCTGAACTTGAAAAGCATCCTTGATATCGCTAATCACGCTCCGAATCCGATTAGGGTGAAATTCTTTGACATGGAAAAGATTGGCGGCCGATCCAAGGCCCACCGTCCTGTCCGTCCGATTCATCAAAACAATATGACCTTCCTCGGTCACGCGGGTATCACTGATGCCGTAGGAACTCAGCAGCCAAAGATAGGATTGGCTGTCGATAGTGACTGCCAAATGTACGATTTGCTCGTAGATTTCTTCCGCCTCTCGCGGAGAATAGCCCTCATCCTCAAGTCCTTTTATGACTATCTCCGACTTGTCTTCAATTTCCCTTTTAACCAATGAGCGGATAGCGTTATCGAAACGTTTACGATGATCTTCAATCTTGCGCTCAATTTCGCTGATCTTCTGGGGATCTTTCGTTAAGATGGCACCATTTTTCAGAAGCTCCAAACGGGACCGCTGGCTGTACAAAAGCATTACCTGCGGGTCGGTACTTATACGGCTCAACGCGCGCATAAAAGCCCGGTTGTTCTGCCAGCCCGGTAAACGTTTGCTGGACACGTCCGCCTCCGCTGCAACAGTCAAAAGAGCGGTTAGAGGATTTGTAAATTTATCCGGTGCCATTTCAGTCCCGATCCCGAATGTCCCCTCCCGGTAGATTGCTTCCAGAAACAAGCCGAATTGCTCATCCGTTAGACCGAGGGCTTGCATAAGATCCGGCTTCAATTGCAGCAAAAGCTGTTTGGCAAACTCCCGGTTCCGCTTGTACGTTGCCCGCACATCCGGCTTTAGCCCTTCATGCGCGAAACCGATTTTGGAGAGCAAAGCCGCTACCTCCGCCACGCGAAGGGCCTTATCCTTATCCGCGCCAAAACGCGCCTCCATCTCTCTTTTAAAATCCGGATTATTCATGAGCTGTCTTGTGTTTTGGATCACACGGTTGATATGCGCTAAATCGGGGGGGAAGAAATGAGATCTGGCTAGTTTTGATTTCCTGTTTGATCAAAAGAGAATTAATCGCCTCGCCCAATCGCGGATTGACTTGCATCAGGGCGGTTAAAACCTGCTGCAGATTGCCTTGCTCTCGCAGCTTTTCAGCCGCGGCATTCCTCGCGTGGGCCTCGATCAATTCCTGTTTTGTTCTTGCGCGCCGCGCCGCATCCGTCTGCTGTGACTCCTCCTCAATCTGACTCCACAAATCATCATGGGCACCATATTTATAGACGCGGCTAAAATCACCAAAGGCTTTGACGGTGTTACCGGAGGAGGTCTCTTTAACGCTTTTTTCACGAACCAGCTGCCCCCGCGAGTCGCCCAATTTTTCAAGCCGCTTAAGAATAATACCAGCCAGTGTCGCCTCATTAGTGCGCGAAGGCAAACGGTTGCGGTCACTGCTGCTTATGGTGGTGGCTTCAAATTGAACACTGAATCCTTTATTTGCGGTGACGGCATTCACTTTCCCGCTTGCCGCGCGGAGCCTCTCCAATATTTGGGCCGCATCCATGACCCCCTGCCCACTCAAAGCCTCATAAAGTTCCAGGTTGTTCAAGGCGATAAGCTGGTTGCCCGCGGTATGTCCCATAGAATCGTTAACAACTTTAAATCCGTATTTCCCTTGTTCTCGCGGCGGCCTTCCCGAAGCAGCCATCACCGCGTCAAAGGCCTCTTGAGACTCTTTGCTTTCGGCTACGATAGCTTCTTTAATCATGGTAATCTGCCACTTGCCATTCCCTGCGGTGATTATGTAAAAAGTGTCGGGAGGTCCGCGGACAATATAAGTCCTGAATTCGCCCTGCGGAGACGCCAGGATTTCTTGCATCATTTCACGAAGCTGGTTTCTTTCAAACGCGGCGTTGGTTTCCTCCAGCGTGTACCCAAGCTTCCCGTCCGTATCTTTCGGGGTTATCCGCTCAAGATCCGCCCGTATTTTTTTCAGGCCTGCCTCGACTTCGCGGCTCACATCATCGCCATACAAACTTACTTCCGTTTTTATCTCAGGTTCTTCCATTCTTCCCTCCGCGCCGTAAAACAGTCTTCTTTCCTTGGCCTGACCCTGATATTTTTCAGCTTCGGCCAGCGACTTTTCCAGCCTTTCGTCGACTGACATACCGGCTTCGCCTTTCAGACGCACCGCTCCTCCGGGCAAATAGGGGACCATCACAGTTTCAATCTCGGCGGGAGAAACATCGGCATTCGCATCCTTCAATATCTGCGTGAGAGTTCTTTTTGAACTTTTACCTTTATCAATTTTAAACAAAACGTACCCGGATTGCTCAATCACACCTGTCTCATTACCGTCCGCGTCTCTCACAACGTGGGGAAGCTTCTGAACGGAGCGAACGCCCGACTGGCTCCGTATGGCATCAAACAGCACCCTATCTTTTTCAAAATCTCCGGTTGCGGGTATGCGCGCAAATCCGTAACCGGATTGATACTCCAATTCAATTGCCTCCTGAACCTCCTGAAGGATTCTCTCAACTGCGTTGGGAGACATACTTCCCGGAAAAACCATGGCCACCTCGTCAGAGCGATCGCCCATCCGGTAAGCCACGGGGCGATTAATGGGATTACGATTATTGGGATAACTTGACAAAACGCCCATCGTGATTCGGATAACATCTTTGATTAAAAAGTTTGCGGCGAATCGGCCGTAATAAGTATCCCTCAAACCCAGCTTCATCATATCCGCAAAGACCACCCATGGCGCATGCACACCGCTTGCCGCCAGCGGTGAACTCGTAAAAGCCTCAATCATTTCCCTGGCTCTCTTCCGTTCACTATCATTTATGTCATCAAAATTTCCAAAGTCTTCCTCAAATGCCGGAGTTATTACTGCAGGTGCCGGCCTGGCGGTTGCGGCTTCCGTCAGCTCGGCAATAACCAGCGAAGATTTGGTTTCTGTCATATCGCGCAGATGCTTGAGGCTGGGGTCAGCGCCGGCCTGTTCATCCGCATTCACGGCCGCCTGCGCTTCAGCTTCGACCACCTTCTCGGCATCCAGTAAAACT
This sequence comes from Candidatus Omnitrophus fodinae SCGC AAA011-A17, assembly GCA_000405945.1. GTDB lineage: Bacteria > Omnitrophota > Omnitrophia > Omnitrophales > Omnitrophaceae > Omnitrophus > Omnitrophus fodinae. The sequence continues at coordinate 2,973 of ASOC01000044.1, read as the reverse complement.
TGCTGGACATTGCTAGCCGCCAGCGAATCCAAATCTGCGGCTTTTATACCGTACTTTTTGACCGCTTCGCCGCCTGTCCAAACAATGTTGGCCGAGAAATCAACACTGCCGTCATCTTTGATTGCAAAATTACCCATGGCAAACTTTTCCATACGCCGCGCAGGGGTTATCCGGTCAAGGCTATAACCAAGGTTGGCAATCAGGCGGCCTTGATCTTTGGTCATTTTCAATTCTGAGTTACCAAGAAAGTTATCCACCGCATAATCGGCCACGGCATTCCTCAAAACATTCGCGCCGTTCTCATCGCCCCGCGCGGTTGATATCAGGAATACAGGTAGTAATTCTTCGGGCATCATGCCCCTAAGCACTTGCTCATCCACCATCGTGACCGGATATCCGGGATGATGCGCGGAAAAGAGCATAGCCAACCCACGCGCCTCTTCGGCCGAGAAACCTGCATGCTCTAAAGCTTCTGTGGCTAACACAACACTTGTTGTCCCGTGAGCCAGGACACCAGCAACAAGATAATTCTTTTGGTTGTCGATTAGAAATTTATAGGCATCGTCAGCAAGTTTAGAAGCCGTCGCCGCATCTGCCCCTGAAGCCAAGGCATTGAGGCGCCATACCTCTTTAAGGGCACCCTCATAGCCCACCATGGCATCCATGTCCAAAGCAAAATTCTTGATAAATGAATAACCGGTATCATGAAGTTCGACAAAAACCCGGGCAACGGCGGCAGTCTGCTCCGTGATTCTGCCCTCGCGAAGCAGCTCGGATATCAAATCGTGATGTGAATCTAAATGCGCTACGATGCCCGGCGGGTATTTCAAATACCCGGCTCCGGACCGGCTTTCCTGCTCGGCCTCGGTAACGTCATTGAACGCTTCCAATTGCTTGGCCGAGAATGGGATATTAATCGTAGCCAGAGTCTTGGAAGCTTGAACCCCGGCGTCTGTCCCTAAAGATAAGCCGGCTGGACTACCCGTCGCTTGTCCCAATCCCTGTAAAACGAGTTCCTCACCGACTTGCGCGAGAGCCCGGATGCGAACATCCGCGCTCGGATGCCAGCTCAGGCGGCTCTGGTTGGTTTCCTGGCCGCCTCTTAAGGCGAAACCCGCTTTCTCAAGAAAGGCCGTCATGTCTGAGGCCGCAATTTCCCGGAAAAGATCAGCCACATCCACAGTTTGTGCGTATCCGGCAAAATGCCCGGTCATAAAATGGATAACCTGCCGTTCAAGAACAGCATCCATGCCCTTGGAGCGATAACGCGCAACCAAATCGCGTGAGTCATCCAGCACATCAATCTCGTCCAGGGCTGCCTTGACCCTTTCAAATTGATCCGGTGCCAGTTTGGCCGCTGCTGCGTTAGAAAATCGTGCAAGATATAACAAAATTTTTGCACGCATCGATTGGTACATAAAGTCTTTTGTGATATCGTTCCTGACGGCAGACTCACCTGCAATGTTCATGGGAAAATCGGCCGGCTGGAGTGCCAAATCATAGAGAAACCGGTTGCGCTCGACGCTTTGCCGGCTCATAAGCATACGATCAGAAAAAGCACCTGATCCCGCAGCCATCACGGGATTGGCGGCAGAGATATCACCGCCTTCAATAGCCTCCTGCACCTCCTGACGCAATTCGTAATCGGCAGCGCTCATGCCGGCCCTTTCGACCGGAGTAACGATTGCCCCTGCCATGGATGGCAAAGCACGCCGACTGCTCACACCGGCTTGCAACCCGTTAATAATCCGGGCATCGGTTGCTTCATCCGAATCAAGCACATACCCGTTAAGCAAGCTCAAGGGGATGTGGTTGTAAAGATCGTAAGAGAGAAAATCTTTAAGCAAAGTTTTTTCCAAAGTTGAATAATCCGCCGGGAACGCTGCATCACTTTTTACTTCCGCCGATCGCAGGTCTTCCCCGCCGGCTTGTTTCAGCAAGGTCACCAAGTCGCCAAATTCTAACAGCCGACCAGAAGATGCTATCTGATCGCTCAATTCGCTCAGCTGAGCCGGCCCAAGCAATTCTCTGGCTCGCTTGGCAAAATCTGCGAATTGCTCGAAGCGCGCGATTTGTTGCCGTGCCGCCAAGGCCATATCCTTTGATAATTTACCGTCGCGGCCTAAATTCAAGATAGAACCCAAGCCCCAATAGGTTGAGTGAAGCCCAAAGTCCCGGAAAATCATGCTTTCTGCCGTAGCATCGTCAGGCTCTTTCAAAGCATCGGTCAACGATTTAAGGGCGTCTGTATGCAGTTTCTGGACAATAGGATTTACGATCCCATCCAAATCTCCGGGATTTAAAATATCCAAAATATTAGATGGCATATCCCTGTTCATCAGTCCTTCTAAAAGTTCTTCTTTATTTTGGTACTGCGCAAAAAATTTTCTGGCCGTCTCTCGCTGCCGGTCTCTATTGGCCGCATCTTCAATGACCAGAAGCCGGGCCAGCCAATTAACGCCTTCCGCGCCCTGGGAAAAAGCAACATCACCTTTACCTAATTCTTGATTAATGTAATTGATAAGCGCATTCGTAAGCATTCCACTGGCCGTACTGACACGGATAGGATATTCAGCTTCGGGTCCGGCATAGGCATACATATTCGCGTAAGTGAAGCGCCAATGATTCAGCAGCTCATCCGCATTTTGGAACATCCCCATATCTGAAGCCACTGTAAATGCGGCCAACAAATCAGGGCCATAACATTCCTGAATAATTTGGTCAAGAATAGGTGCGGCATATTCCCGTTTAAAATGCGAAAACGATTTAATCGCCGATTGTCGCGGTTGCTGGTAAGGGCTACTGACCATATGGCGCAGCATTTGCCGCTGTTCTGCGGACAAACCCACAAGGGCGGCGCTTTGATCAATGAGATTCAAAGTAGTCTCACTAAAAGCCCCCAGCGCCGCGGCGGTTTGTTCTGCGCCGGGTTGAAGATTTACGATCGGTTCCGCGGCCGGATCAAAGAAATTA
>ASOC01000043.1 GCA_000405945.1 Candidatus Omnitrophus fodinae SCGC AAA011-A17 | reverse complement strand
CGACCGAACAGAAGGCTTGAACGCAATGAATTGGCTCGATTCTATCACTGGAAAAAACATAACTTATTGGCCCCTTTACGGATCGTACAATGATTCATAACTCAGACAGTAAAACTAGTACCTCATGACACTTGAAATTGTGGGTCTGCAATTTCAAGTGTCGTTATGTACAGTACCGCGTACCCCTAAATTCAAATGTTTCGCGGCACTAGGCTATTTTTAAATAAAAAGAGGTTCCTAGCTCAAGTGGGGATGCATAAAGCCAGGAACCTCTACTAGGGTGAGTAGAGACTCGGAAGTCTCTAAAACGATTATAACTTGAGTTCTGCAAATTTCATTTAAATCGACGCGTTGAGATTTTTGATAACCCCAGCAACTGGTGATACGACACGGTGCTTCTGAAATGACGAATCCTCTGACGGAATCCTTTGAGATGTTTCGGAGCCGACAAGGTAATCAGGTTGTAGGCGATCATGACAAGAGTCCAGTGTGTTTGGACGCCCTGCCAGGAGCGCATAAACACGTGGCCGAAGGCCAGGTGTTGTTTGATATCCTTGTGAAAGATCTCGATTCTGAAACGCTGGCTGTAGAGCATGACCATTTCGGATTCGCTCATTTGAAGGTTGTTGGTGATCAAGAATCGTGTTTCCTTGGCACCCCCTTTGGTAATAAAGAGAAGCACGGTTCCGACCTTGGGCAGATGGACGATTCGCTTGGCGACCTTGAGCTTTCGCTTTTTGGAAAGACGCACAGTTTTGTAAGTCCTCGGTCCCTTGGCCAGGTGACGGACGACTGTTTTCCTGCCGTTGATTTCCAGAATACGATTGCATTTGATCGCAGCGACAAAAGTCCAGCCTGCTTCGATAATAGGAATAAGAATGGGTGCGCAGGTATACCAGCTGTCCATCAGCACAATCATGGAGGTACGAATCTTTTGACGAAGATCCTGCAGGATGTCTTGCGCCAGTTGAATCTTGCTTTTGAATTCGCCCTTCGGACAAGAAGATTTTGGGCAATAGCCTCCCACGGCCCAAGCCAGCCACTCTCCGCCCATCTTCAGAACACAAGTGACTGCGCACTGCCCCTTGACCAACCCATCGGCGGAGTGGTGAATACCCAAGCCTTCGATCTCTTTGCCTTCCCTGGGACAAGTGGTATCGTCGATGGCAGTCACGACTTCCGGCAGCTTGTTGGCCCTGTGGGCCAAAAGATTCTCGTTGGCCTCCTGAAGGCGCAGCTGCTTTTTGGCGGAACCATTGAGAAAACGCTGCAGATTGTCGGGAAGTGTCTTGGCTACCTGGCCGGCGATTTCTCGGGTGGAATGAAACTTGATGAGCCAGATCAACCCCACCAGGTAAACCAGGAAGTGTTTGATCTGGGGTTTCGTCAACACGCTCAAGAAATGCTTCAGAGCGGACGTAGTTTTCTTCGGGATAATTTTTCCCATGGCTTCCGTGTCCTCCTTGCCTTGCGTGGCATAGGAGATTTCGGCCGGAAGCCATTTTGCTTGAAGGATTTATCATTGTCGGTTACCTAAAATTTGTAGAACTCAAGTTTGTAACTTATGCGGGCCAGGACATACAGAATGATATTTTTAAATAATCCTTTCATCTCTGTAATCTTCGCCTACCTTTCCTGACCCCGGTTTTATACGCAGGTCTCTTCTTCGCGAGCCAGCACATTGGGGCGGAATTTTACGGAAATCTATTCAGAATAGAGATTATCTGGCAGAAATTGATAGAGGACGGTTCGGGACAGGTGACGTTGGGGTCAACTGCCAATCTAATCCTCACCTACCTCAAATCGCGGGGCCTGCACTTTGGGCAGTCGGCGTTTTTGTCGCTTCGCAACAAAAGCCAGGCGCAAAAGAGAATTGCAACCAGAAGCAATAAATTTGAACATAATTTTGACCGCGGTTCAGATTGAATTCGCCCCACATTGATTTGAAGAATTTTTTCTTGATTTAGTCTGCTCTTCTGAATGAATCGTCCTTTCGGATCGACGACTCCCGAATACCCATTTGCTGAAGCTCTGACCAAATAGCGTTCCGATTCGATTGCGCGCAGACGATCTTGAATGAAATGGTAATAGGGCATCCAAGTGGAAGTGAATTGGCCTGGATTTGAAATAGCGATAAGGATTTCGGCACCCTTTTGGACTGCTTCGTGAGCGATTGCAGGCAGGCAATCTTCATAGCAGAGCAGAATTCCAAGTTTGCCAAAGGGCGATGACAGGGTCTTGTATTCCTTTTGGTTATGTTCCGGGATCTTTCGGAAAGGCGGACCTTGTACCGCTTGATAATAATCCGCCAGCTTTCCTTCCGGAGAATAAAGCAATGCCGTGTAAAAATATCCACGGGTAAGCGGCTCGTCGGCTTTTTGAGGGATATAAGTGGCAACCAGTATCCAGGCGTTTGTTTCTTTTGCCAGAGCGGTGAAAAATTCGGGCTTTCGCAGAATATCGTCAGGGAAAGTGTAAAGAGGGAAAATAATCATCGATGGATTTCCTTCAGCGGCTTTGAGCGCGAGTTCCCTGTACCGGGTTCGGATATAATCGAGGTGCTTGAGCCGCCATTTTCCAGAAACGGGCAAATTGTGCTGGATGACGGCCCAGTGGTGAGATACGGGGTAGGATTTTTTTAGTTCGAATTTTCCCCAGATAAAAACGCTTATTAATGCCAATAGGAAGAGAGAAATTCCGAAGGCCGCGGATTTTGAATGAGTTCGGGTGAAAAGGGCGGCGCTTGCGGAAAGTCCGATGACGAGGGCCGGGAAAAGGATAAAACCTGTCAGCGAAGCAGGCTGGAAGAAAGGAAGCGATGTGTAGAACGGAAATTCGGTGACGGCCGGGCCAATCGGGCTGAGTGCGTAGATCTTGTGGAAAAGAATCCATAAAAAAACAGCGCCTAAAATTTTAATAAAGTCTGATCGGTTAGCCATCAGAAATCGCAGAATAGGAAAATAGAGCACAAGGAAAAGAAGACATGCTGCAACGGCAAGGAAATAAACGCGCGGATCATAATAAATGATCCATGAAAGGCCTATTCCGTAATAAATCAGGCCGGTGGCAAGACCGCATGCTCCAAGCCGGAGGCTATTGCAAGAATCATCGAACAATATCAGAAAAAGAGGAAGAAATCCCAAGCAAGATATCCAGGGCCATGGAGAAGGATGTAACCCGGCTAACAGGAGAACTCCCGATAATATAGATAAAAGCCAATGTTGTCTTTGCATTGGTTGAATTACTGTGTTTGTAAAGGGAACTCACTTTAATAACGGCTTTCCGATCCCTCTGCTGAAGTTTATAGCGGGAAGCGGTTTGGTTCCCAATAACAGATAGTTCAGCCGTTTTATTGGGTCTACAGGTTTTGTTGCCTCTACAATGCAGGCTATACAATCCGCTGAGGTCTACAATTTGCGGGTGGATGAATGAGTTTTCTTTTATTTTTTAGTGGCCCGGACGCTTTCTTATTCTAACCCTAAATTCTTCAACAGGTTGTGCGGTTCTCCATCACGCATTCTTTCACGTCCTTCCCTCGCCTCTACTGTTCTTCTGAACTCTACAGGCTCCCGACCACGCCCCCTCTTCATAAGAAATTTTTCGGGATCGTGGTCGGGAGCGGGCTCGGGAAGGACTTTGATTGGCGGGCATGAAAGCTGTATGAGTATCTAAAATATTTTTGTAAGGGAAAACGTCCACAAACCGTGAACGGTGCCCCTCTTTTTGCCCAATACTATGAGATGTGAATGCGTCAAGTTGTTTGTTTTAAGGCAACAAAACGCTCCTGTTCTTTGAATTAAAAAGCACGAATGAGGGACCTTGGACTATTTGAGATACGTGGCATTCCTCTAAGGGAATCTCACTTTAGGATGTTTCGTTTGAATCACGCTTATGTCTCTATTTAGGATCGTGCGGGTGAAACAGGCCTGCACTAGTCTTGGTCGAGGCGTCATAAGCATGAAAGGTTCCCTGGTCCTGCAGTTCATGCAACGGTTAATGAATCACGTACGGACGTTGTTCTTTCAAAACCCGGTAAACGCGGTGAGTCAATTTGCGCGCAACGGCAACGATGGCAACGCGGACTCCTTCCGGTCTTCTGTTTTTGGATCGCAAGCGGTTGTAAAACTGTTGGAGTTCGGTGTCTTTTCGAATGGCAATCCAGGAGGCTTCGACAAGGAGTCTTCGAAGCGTAGGATCGCCAAAGTGAGTGATGCGGCCACGTTGAATTTGGTCCCCAGTGGAATATTCGCGAGGGACAATACCGCAAAAAGATCCCAGTTCTCGTACATTTCGCAAACGAGCGGGGTCTCCAATGCGGGCAAGGGTGTAGGTTGAAATAATTAAGCCAAAACCTGGTAATGACCGCAGATGTTCCAAATTGGAGTGAATGGACGGCTCTTTTTGGCAAAAGGAGCGCAACTGACGAAGCACGAGAAGTAATCGTTCTCGAACATAGTCCAGATCATTAAGAAGGAAATCCATTTTGAATCTAAGCGTCTCTTGCATTGGAAAACCCCTTAAGGTTTGGAGCCCGCGCGCACTCCAAAGCTGACGGCCTTCACCGTCTGGGATGTGAATGTCTTCAAGAAGAAGCAAAGCTTTGATGCGCTGCTTGGTACGCATGATTTGTTGAGCGTAAGTCTGGCGGAGATGGACAAGGTGCCGCAATTGCCGGAAAGGGACGGTCGGGATTCGAATCCCCTTTAGATGACCGGCCTTGAGTTGTTCAACAATTCTTTGACTATCGAGGCGGTTAGTTTTGACACGATCGTTGGGTGCTTTCTTAAGCGAAGCGGGATGGATCACAAGGCAATGTTGCTCTTGACTGACCAAATAGTCATAGAGTGCATAACCGGTCGGACCAGCTTCGTAGGCGAAGACCAAGCGTAGTTGAGGAAAGTTCTTTTGAAAATATTGAAGCAATCCTCTCGGGTCAGCTGGCATTTTTAAAGAACGCCCTTGAAAGTTCTGATCCAGATACGTGATTGCGTAACTTTTTTGGTCTACGTCGATACCGACGAATAGATCGTATTTAACTGGGTTGATCGTAAGCGGCATGGGTTTCCTCCTTTTTGCTTTGTATCTTAAAGGAAAAGAGAAAAACACAAAGCCCGAGGTTGCTGACGCTTCAACATATCATTTAGAGAGAATTGTAAATAAAAAAGCCCAGTCAAGTGACCCTGGGGCGAACGGATCATTAGGAAGCCGGAGTAAAATATGAAACTGTGTGAAGCAAGCGGAACTCGTGCTTTAGGTTGATTTTTGCAGGCCTAATTGTTGCGACGGTGCCGCAACAATTAAGGGGTCATTGCATATATCGGGTGGAAACATTACGATTAAAAACTCAGCAGAAATTCGTGACAGTCGAGGAACTTGCCCAAATTCTTCATGTGCCGAAGTCCTGGATTTATGCACGGACACGGCAAGGGAAGGCTGCGATCCCTTATGTGAAGCTGGGCGCTTATGTCCGGTTTGATCCTGAGGAGGTTATTAATTTCTTTAAATCCGCTGGGAATCGGGTATGATGATTCGCTATGGATAGAATTTTAACAACCTTTGAAGCGGCCTTCAGATACGGACTTACTACGGGCTACATTCGCCGCATTATGGCCGAAGGAAAGGCAAAGGGGCGATTTTCCCGAATCAGCAGAAACAAAAGAATGTGGCTCATAGATGCGGCATCCCTCAGGCGTTTTATGAAGAACCGCCCGGGACCGGGTCGGCCCAAAAAATAATTGTAGATATTTATACCGAAGTTCGATACAATATTAGCTATACCTAAGAGGTTAGACATGGGCGTTTTTAAAAAACATAATAATTTCTGGATCGACTATTATGTGAATGGCCGGCGTAAGCGCGAAAAGGTAGGGCCAAGTAAGACACTTGCGGAAAAGGCGCTGATGAAACGCAAGATTCAGATTGCCGAGGATAAGTTTCTGGATATAGAGAAACAAAAAAGGATCAAATTCAGAGACTTCACGCAGCTCTACATTGAGAGTCACGCTAAGAAAAAGCGTTCTTGGCTGTCTACTGATAGACATTATCTTAAGAAGCTTGGGCCATTTTTTGGTGATAAATACTTGCATGAGATCGATTCTCTATTGGTTAAGCGATATCAGATAGCCAGGCGGGGCGAGAAAACATATAAGGGTACGCAGGTATCTGTTGCCTACGTGAACAGAGAGCTGGCTTGCCTCAAGTGCATGTTTAACTGGGCCATAGAGTGGGAATACGTGCGGGAAAATCCAGTTAAGAAAGTAAAATTTGATAAGGAGAATAATCAGCGACTGCGGTTTTTGGAAAGAGAGGAACTCAAAAAGCTTCTGGATTGCTGCAGTGATGTTTTAAAGTCAATTGTTCTCTTTGCCGTGAACACTGGAATGAGAAAGGCCGAGATCCAATATCTCAAATGGCGAGATATCGTTTTTCAACGGGGATTTGTGACCCTCCAAAACACGAAAAATGGGGAGACTCGGCGTGTGCCTCTGAACAATACGGCTAAGCAGGCAGTAATCGGTATTCACAAACATCCTGAAAGTCCATATATCTTTTGCAAAAAGGACGGAAATGCTTATAATTTTACAAAAAGTTTTAACAAGGCCCTGGTTAAGGCCGGCATCAACGATTTCAGGTTCCATGATTTGCGCCACACGGCAGCCTCTTACTTAGCCATGGTCGGGGTGGATTTCAGAACTATTATGGAAATTTTAGGGCACAAATCCTTGGATATGGTTATGCGGTATGCCCATCTTTCCCCATCTCATTAAGCTAATGCGGTCAGCCGTTTGGATGTGCAGATGGACACTATTTGGACACCAGAGCCAAAAGTGGAATTTGAGAACAAAGTTAAAGAAGCCGTAACTTATTTTAAAATAACGGCTTAAAATTTGAGGAGAGGTCGCCTAGTTGGCCTAGGGCGGCGGTTTGCTAAACCGCTAACGCGCGAAAGCGTGTTCGGGAGTTCGAATCTCCCCCTCTCCGCCATATTTTTTTCGGTATCGAAAAATCCCCAGATAAATCTTGCCGATCTCGCTCTATCATGGGTCGCGCCGTGGATCTTTTCATCGGCCACCTCAAACGTCCAGCTTTCCAGTTTTTCATTCAATGCTTCAAAAAGGCCGTTGCGTTCGTTTTCGCGAGAAGGATGTGTTGGAATGGACCGAGCAGAGAAAATCCGCTGGCCGGAAGACGCTTAAGTATGATATAAATTGTGTTTAAGAATCTTGAGGTCACAATTTGTGATCTCAAACCCGACATAGAACAAGATTAAAACTAATGGGAAAAAGTCATTCAATAATCGTTTCCGAAGAGATTATTCAAGAGAAGATATATCTCATTCTGATCTTCCCCCGAAAAAGTGGACACAACGAAGAGTTGGTGACAGCATGAATGCCAGCTCAAAACCGGGAGGTGTCCAATGCAAGGGGAAGGCGTCAAAAAGAAGCGTTTTGACAGGGCTTTTAAAATTTCAACGGTCAAAATGGTCACGGAAGGCGGCCACAAGATTTCCGAGGTGGCAAGAAGCCTGGGAATCCATGCCAATCAGCTTTACAGCTGGAAGAGGAAGTTCAGCGATAGCGGCGAGAAGGCATTTCCCGGTAAGGGCCATTTGACTGAAATCGCCGCGCTTCGCAGGAAGCTGCGGGAAGTCGAGATGGAGCGCGACATCCTAAAAAAAGCAGTCGGCATATTTTCAAAAACGACCGAGAACGGTTCGGGTTCATAGACGATCACCGTTTGAGTTTTCCGCTCGAGAAGATGTGCCGGGCATTGGACGTATCCAGGAGCGGGTATTACGCGTTCAAGACGAGACCCAAGAGTCAGCAGAGGGTCGATAACGAGAAGTTGCTCATTGAGATAAGACGGGTCTTTCTGGAGAACGACAGTAACTACGGCAGTCCCAGGATCTGGGACCACCTGCATAAGAAAGAACATACGCGGTGTTCCGAGAACCGAGTGGCGCGCCTTATGCGGGTCAACTGCATTGTTGCCATCCAGAGGCGTAAGTTCCGGGTGACGACGGACTCAAAGCACGACCATCCGGTATGGCCGAATGTCCTGAACCGGAATTTCGTTGCAGAGCGGCCAAACGCTGTCTGGGTATCGGATATAAGTGTGCCGCAGCAAGCGGCGTAGGAGATGAGGGAATGGCCCCTCGCAACCGGCTTGCAGGAGCGGGTTGCAAACCACCGCAAACGGCTTGGGTTAAAAGCCCCGGTCGTGAGCGTTGCGGAAAAGGTACCAAGAGGCATCAGGTAAGAACCAGAGAAGGCGAACAACAGTGAACTGCCGTTCAAGTGCCGAAAGTGCTCAGACGACGTCAAAACCGGGACTTTATGTTAACCCGGGACAAGCATGGCGGGTGCCTGCCTATTGGCCATGCGATGTCCGGCATAGAGGCAGCGCCAGCTTGGTTCGGGCTCTTACGTTGAACTGCGGGAACCTTCGGCTGCGATGCAAAGAGAAAGGCACAAGCCAAATCGGCGAGGCCGACAGTACCAATGCGCAGCCAAGGGGCGGAGCGACTCGTAGTAGCGCCGAAGTTGCTGTAATGGCGATGGAGCGAAGGGGTCGCGTTGTCCAGTCGGAGGGGTTTGCCAACTGCGCAAGCAGGAGGAGCTTGTCCCAATGACGAAGCCGTTTGTAATTCCAAAGGCACTCGTTTGGGAAGCATTCAAACGCGTTAAAGCCAATGGAGGCTCAGCCGGTGTAGATGAGGAATCAATCGAAGTGTTTGAAGGTCGACTCAGCGATAACCTGTATAAACTTTGGAATCGCCTTTGCTCTGGCAGTTATTTTCCGCCGCCAGTCAAGGGCGTACCGATTCCAAAGAAAACGGGTGGAGTACGGATGCTGGGTGTGCCAACGGTTGCAGATAGGGTTGCACAGACGGTGGTGAAGCTTGTCTTGGAGCCGGTGCTCGAGCCCGTGTTTCACCGAGGATCCTTCGGCTACCGCCCCGGGCGTTCTGCGCTCGATGCGGTGGCGCTGGTTAGGCGGCGAAGCTGGGAATACGACTGGGTAGTCGAGTATGATATCAAAGGCCTCTTCGACAATATTGACCATGAGCTATTGCTTCGAGCCGTGCGCAAGCACTGTCGAATTCCATGGGTCCTTCTGTACATCGAAAGGTGGCTGAAGGCGCCTATGGAAGCCGAAGATGGGACGCTGGTAGCGCGAAGTCGCGGCACCCCGCAAGGGGGAGTGGTGAGTCCGCTATTGGCGAACATTTTCCTCCATTACGCTCTTGACGTGTGGCTTACCCGTAACATGCGCAGCGTGCGCTTTTGTCGCTACGCGGACGACGGGGTGATTCACTGCAAGAGTCTGGAGCAGGCACGATTGGTGATGCGCAAGGTCAAGGAGCGGCTACGCGAGTGCAGACTCGAAATGCATCCGGCGAAGAGCCGGGTTGTCTACTGCCGGGATATCAACCGTCAGGAGACGTTTCCGGTCACTCAATTCACGTTTCTCGGCTATGCGTTTCGTCCACGGAAGGCCGTGGACAAGTATGGCCGGCTATACGTGAACTTCTCCCCTGCTGTGAGCCGTGAGGCGTTGACGTCGATGCGGCAAACGGTAAGGGGCTGGCATCTCCAGCTGAAGTGCGACAAGTCGCTGGATGATCTGTCAAACATGTTCAACCCGGTGCTTCGAGGCTGGGCGAACTACTACGGACGATTCCATCAATCGGCGATGAAGCCTCTATGGCGAAACGTGAATGAATACCTGTCCAGGTGGTTGATGCGGAAGCACAAGCGTCTGGCGCGGCATCGCACCAAGGCGTTTCGCGCGTTGGGCCGCCTGGCCTCGGCCTCGCCGAGGGCGTTTGTCCATTGGAAGATGGGATTCATCCCGACGGCTGGATGATGGGAGCCGGATGAGCCGAGAGGTTCACGTCCGGTTCTGAGAGGGGCTGGGGCTGAAACGCCCCGGCCTACTCACCCCTACGTTTGGACCTTTGAAGGCTGGTTATATGTGGCGGCGGTCTTGGATCTGTTTTCGCGAGGAATCGTTGGGCTGGCGATGGATAAAACCATTGCCGATACATTGACCACACAGGCCATGGGACAGGCGATCTCGCGTCGGAACCCGGCGAAGGGTCTGTTATGTAAAGCGTCAAGTATTTTTTGATACAGTTTGTTTTTTATTTCCATTCTTTAAGCTCTTTGAAAGGCCCTTGAACTATCTGTTATGCGCGGCATTCCTCAAGGGAATCACGCTGATTGATGTTGCGTTGAAAACCATGTTTGTGTCTCTATCTTAGAACGTGAAAGATTTCTCACTGACCCTTCGGCGAGGCATCACAAGCATGCAAGTTCCTGATCCTTTAGAAAGAGCGCTGTTTTTTAATGAATGAGGTAAGGACGTTGTTCTTTCAAAACACGATAAATCCGGTGTGTCAGTTTACGAGCAACGGCAACAATAGCAACCCGGGCAGCACCATCGCCCTTGCCTTTGGCACGGATGCGGTAATAAAATTCGCCCAGCTCCTTGTCTTTTCGAATGGCGACCCAAGCCGCTTCGACCAACAGGCTTCGCAGAGTCGAATCACCCATGTGGGTGATGGAGCCTTTATGNANTTTATCTCCGGTAGAATTCTCACTGGGGACAAGGCCGACAAAAGGCGACCCAATTCACGGATATTTTGCAAATAAGCAGGATCCGCAATTCGAGCTAGTAAATAAGTGGAAACCACGATGCCGATGCCCGGAATGGAACGCAAATAGCCGAGATTCTTTTGAATGGGTTCTTGTTGGATAGAAAACTTCCGGATCTGGTGGTGCATCACCAGCAACCGGTCGCGGGCATGATCTAAATCTTTGAGCAGCAAGTCGAGTTTAAAACGAAGCGTTTCTTTCAGAGACACTTGCTGCAAGGCATACCGGTATCGGCTTGTCCAAGGTTTTGGGTTCCTGGGTAATTGGATATTTTCAAACAGCAGCAGACCGCGAATGCGCTGTTTGGTGCTTCGTTGACTTTGAGCATATTGCTGGCGCAGCGTCACCAGATGCCGTAGTTCTCGATAGGCTTCCGAAGGGACGCGGATGCCCTTGAGCTGGCCGCTCCTACACTGCTCAACAAGTTTTTCACTATCTAAACGATTGGTTTTCACACGATTGTTGGGAGCCGTTGGAACTCCCGCTGGATGAACCATCATACAACTTTGTCCCTGCTTGACAATATGATCGTGAAGCCCATAACCCGTCGGGCCGGCTTCATAAACATACAAAAGCCGTTTAGCGGGAAAGCGTTTCTGAAAATACCCGTGAAGATTTTGAGGATCCGCAGGCATTTTGAGAGAATGTCCTTGCAGAGCATTGTCAGTCACGTAAGTGGCTGCAAAACTTTTTTGATCCACATCAACACCTATGATAACGTCATATTCTGAAGGTTTGGCTGTCAGTATCATGAGTCGCTCCTTTTTCGGAAAACTCTATCATGCGTACCGACGCTTTAACATATCATCTTATCTGCCATTCGGACCGAGGAAGCCAATATGCGGGAAATAATTTTAAGGCGTTACTGGCACAAAACGAGTTCGTCGGAAGTATGAGCAAAAAGGGCGATTGCTGGGATAACGCCGTCGCAGAGAGTTTTTTCCACACGCTTAAAGTGGAGCTGATTCACCGGACGAAGTTCAAGACCCGGGCTGAAGCAAAGGGAAAGATCTTTGAGTATGTGGAAATGTATTACAATCGCAAACGGGCTCATTCAACCATCGGATATTTAAGCCCTTTTGAGTACGAAAGGCAGGCGTTACTATCTTAACAAAACGTCCACTGAACTGGGGAAGGTCAATGTGTGTAAAAGCGCTTATGGAAAGTCGAAAAAAAAGTGTTAACTCACATTAATTCAGAAGGGTATAACGAAAAGAGGCAGCATTTATACATTTGCACTTTCGGCTGGCCGCTCGCTCGGAAGGAATTGGCTCGATTTATTTGAATTTGTCAAAAACGGTTGGGGAAGGATGGGAGAATGAGCTCGGAGACGGCAATTAAACCATATGACCGGCATGTTTTTGTCTGCACCGGTCCCCGATGCGCGCCTGATGAGTCTGAAGGGGTTTATAAGGCGCTTAAGATGCGGTTGGAAGAACTCGGGCTCTATCGTAAGCCCGAGTTGGGGCCTGTGAAGAGGTCCCAATGCCATTGTTTTGGAATTTGCGAGAAGGGACCCTTGGTGGTGGTTTATCCCGAGGGCGTTTGGTATGAGCAAGTCAGCTTGGAAAAACTTGAGAGGATAATCCAGGAGCATTTGATTCAGGGCCAACCTGTTTCTGACTACTGCTTTCACGCCATGAACGGGAAAGCGGAATAATGCTTCGGAATGGCTCAAGATAGACGGTATAAAGCCGAAATAATAGTGATAGATGAGTGGCAGTTATCATTATGTGTTCATTTACCGTAACTCTTTTCAAGGGAGGAAGTTATGAAAGATGAGTCGCCGGCGGGAATTGTGGACAAACCCAAAGACGCCGAGTCTGAAATCAGCGAAGGAAGATTTTTCGCAGCTGTGGGGTATATTTCGATTCTTTGTCTTGTGCCTCTTATTCTGAAAAAGGACAATAAATTCGCTCTTTTTCACGGCAAGCAGGCACTGGTGCTTTTTATCCTCGAGTTTGGGGCCGGCATTTTAAAGATTGTGCCTGCGGTGGGGGATGTGGTTTTCACTTTAGCGTTTGTGGTATGCGGCATTCTCTCCCTGGTCGGTATTCTGAAGGTGCTGATGAACGAATACTGGGAAATGCCGCTGGTCTACGATATCGCGCAGAAAATTTCTCTCTGACCCAAAAAAGGAGCGATTTTTTTGTCTCAGCGATTGACGGCGCATGAAAAGTACGCTAAAATCCGAGCCATTAACGCATTCATAACGTGATTATCCATAAAAGAACTTCATCAGAGCCCGACAGATCCTGGTGTTTGATTTTGTCCCCGGTGAAAGGGGAGCTCGCCAAAAGTCAAACGACAGATAAGCTTTCCCAATTTTTTTCCATCTCCGAAGAAGAATCCGCGCAGCTCGTGGAAAGCGCGCCGGTCATTCTTCTTGAAGACATGCCGTATGAGGCCGCGCAAAAAGCCAAGCATTATCTGGATGAAAGCGGCATGGAAATTATTCTCACCAACAATTCGCTTCAGAAAAGAAAATGTTTCAAGACCGTGTGGCCCGAAGAGCCCCGTTTGAATTTTGTCGCTATCGAGACATCGCACTTTGAGCCGCAAACTTCGCGCAAGGAATACGTGCCGCAGGAGCAGCCGCCCCACGCTAGACGTGAAGAGCGGCCGAAACCGGGAGATTCTGTTCTTAAAAGCATCGGGTTTGACGATCAGGGAGAGTATCAGAAGAAATACGAAATGCTTCTTCATCAATACAATTTGCTGGTGGAAGAGAAACTTATTCATGAGCAGAGGGCGGAAGCGATCGAGAAAGAAGTGAGATTTTTGCGCGACAAGGACAATGCCGCTTCCGGCCATTTGAAAGCCTTGGCCGTTGATAAGGAAAACTTGATGCATGAATTGGAAGCGCTTCGCGTGAAGCACGAGCTTGTGGCCAAGCAGCTTGAAGCGGAGCAGGCTTCTCAAGCGCAGAAATTCGCCGCGCTGGAAAGCGAGACGAAAGCGCTTAAAGACAGGCTGGAGATACTTCAGAAAGAATACGAAGAAGCGGAAATGCTGTGGTCCCGCAAATTGAAAGCCAAGGATGAGGAAGTTCGAGGCTATGAAAGCCAAACGGAAGTCTTCCGGAAAAAAACCGAGGAGCTTGCTGTCAGGCTGGAGCAAGCGGAAAAAAATTATCAGCGCGCTTTGGCGGAAGAAACCATGGGATTGCGGGAAAGGGCTTTGCGGGAGCTTGTGAAAAGGCAGGAAGAACTCGAGAAAGAAATCACGGAAAAAGAAAAAGCGTTGAAATCCATTCTGGCCGAACAGGAGATGTTTGAAAAGGAAATTGTGCGCGCCAAACAGCTGAAATCAAACGGCAATTCTTCCGGTTCGGAACATTTAACCGCCGCGGGTTTTTAGTAAAGGTTTGCGAATCCGGTCTGAGATTTTTTTTCTTCTCATCGGTTTATGCCTGGTGACGGGCTGCGCGAATCACCGTCCGACCTTAGAGCCCATTTCCAGGGAACAAAAGGCTTTTTACAGGATAAGATCTCTGCATGAAAAGGGCAAAAGCCGGCAGACCTTTAAGGCGGCTGATGAATTTTTGAAACAATATCCGGCGGGGGATCTATCGGTCCCCGTTAAATATTACAGGGCTGTCAATCAGCAGCAGCTTGGGGACCGGGAGTCGGCAAAGCGATTGTTCCGGGAAATCATTGCAGAACAGCCGGAAAGCGGCTGGACCGAACTTGCGGAATCTAATCTAAAGAGCATGGAGGATTAGAAGCGGATGAGGGAAGTGGTGCTTTCCAAGATCAAGATAGATGAGAACCGGAGCGAGCAAATCATCGTTCTGAAGGAAAAAGAGGGCGAACGAATGCTTCCCGTTGTCATCGGCATGGCCGAAGTGAATGCCATCAAATTGAAACTGAGCGGCATTACGCCGCCCCGACCGCTGACGCATGATTTGCTTCTGAGCGCCGTGCAGTGTCTTGGATCTTCACTCAAATATATTGTCATCGACAAGCTTGAGAATAACACCTTTTACGCCAAACTCGCTCTCGACAAGGATGATGAAGATGTGTTGGTGGACGCCCGTCCTTCGGACAGTGTTGCCGTGGCCTTGCGCGCGGGTTGTCCGATTTACGTGGCAGAGGAAGTTTTGGACGAAGCAGGTTTGAATTAGGGGTACCGCTCAACAAGAGAAGTTTCATAGGGTACAACCAAAAGGGGGAGAGAATGAAAGACTCCAATGATTTCGGCAAAAACATGAAGGAACTCCTTAATCTGCTGAAAAAAATTCTCCAATTACAGAAAATGGGCAATGTGGACTTGACGGCGCTTATGGATAGCAAGAATGTGAACTTGAATCTCTGCTTCTTTACTTTTCTGCCTCTCAGCGAAGAGGATTTTGCAGATTTTGAATGTGAAATGGATGAGTTCTTTGCCGAAGAAGATTTGGCGGACGGCGGCGGCATCAACAGTGAGTTGACAAAAAATGATCTCGAGTTTCTCAAAAAATACGGTCTCAAGTTCTGACATGAAGTGCGACACTTGCGGCAGGGAAGTCCCGGTGGTGAAACGCGTGGTGATTCGCGAGAACTATGACCGGACCCTCTCCCGTGCGATTTATAATTGCCCGGATTGTTATCAGAAAAAGGCAAAAACCCAGACAGCCGGAAAATAGTCAGCTGGTTTTAACTGCCGGATGGGGAAAAACCCGCATTTTATTTTGACCTTCGTCTGAAGAAGGTTTTTTATGCCCACCTCTAAAATTAAAGTTGCCTGCATTCAAATAAACGCGGGTGAGAATACCGATGCGAATGTCGCTCGCGCTTTGCGCCTGATCCACGCTGCCGCAAAAAAAGGCGTCCGTCTCGCACTGCTTCCCGAAGTATTTCACTACCGTGGCGACCGTAAAAAAATCGCGCAGGCCGCCTTAACCCTCAAATCTCCCTTGATCGAAAAGTTCCGAAGCGCAGCCGTTGCTTTGAACATGGGAATCCTTTTGGGCAGTGTTCTGGAAAAATCCGGACAGCCGGGGAAATTTTACAACACATCGGTTCTTATTTCGAAAGAAGGCAGGGTCGCTGGGATTTACAGAAAAATCCATCTTTTCGATATTCATCTCCAGGGCAAAATGAAAGTCTTGGAGTCAGAATATATTCTGCCCGGTAGAAAAAAAGTCGTGGCGCAATTCTGCGGCGTCAAAACCGGGCTCAGTGTTTGTTATGATTTAAGATTTCCCGAATTGTACCGTGAGCTAACGGCCCGCGGAGCGGAGATGATTTTTATTCCTTCGAATTTTACCGAGACCACGGGAAAGGCGCATTGGGAGACTCTTCTACGGGCCCGGGCCATTGAAAACCAAGTGTTTGTGATCGCCCCGGCGCAATCCGGGAAAAATGTTTCCACGGGGATCAAAAGTTTCGGGACTAGCCTTATTGTCGACCCGTGGGGCAGGGTTTTGGCGCGTGGTTCGTCTTCAGGTGAAGAAATAGTCGCTGCGGAGCTTGATTTCATTATGCTCAGAAAACTGCGGCGTCAATTTCCGGTATTGTCTCACGCCGGTATTATCCGTTAACTTGTTTTATATCGATAAGTTAAGAATGATTTCTCGAATTTGTTGCAACCCATTGACATTTTTCTATTTATGATTATACTAGTGCTTCCTTAACGAGGACTTATGTACGCCATCGTAGAAACCGGAAGTAAACAATACAAAGTTCAGCCAAACGATATCTTGGAAGTTGAATATCTTGCCAAGAAGGACGGCGCCAGCGTCTCTCTCCACAGTGTTCTTTTGATAGCGGACGGGGAACAGGTGACAGTCGGCCAACCTCATGTCAAAAACGCTTCGGTTCAATGCGAGGTGCTGGGCACGGTGCGAGGAGATAAAGTCATAGCTTTCAAGTTCCGCCATCGTGAAAATTACCGCCGTAAAAAAGGCCATCGGCAGACTATCACCAGGCTTAGAGTCAAAGAAATCGTTCTCAAGGGGGAGTCGGAGATTTAAATGGCGCATACCAAAGCACAAGGCAGCAGTACTAACGGCCGTGATAGTAATGCGCAGCGGTTGGGCATTAAAGCATACGGCGGTCAAAAAGTCACTGCCGGTTCGATTATCGTCCGCCAAAGAGGCACGCGGTTCAAACCCGGTCTTTATGTCGGCATCGGAAGCGACGACACTCTTTTCGCGTTGAAGAACGGTGTGGTACGTTTCAGTCCGAACCGTGTGGTCAGCGTGACGCCGGGCAATTGATTTTTAAATCCTTCCATTTAATTTGTCCGGAACTTTCATTTAAAAAAATCTGTGTAAATCTTCGAATCACGGTGTGTCTTTTAGCCGCGTTTCCGGATAGGGGTGTTTGTCCTCATGTTTGTCGATGAAATCGTCATTCATATTCAGTCAGGAAGCGGCGGTAAGGGCTGTGAAAGCTATTATCGGCGGACGGATAAAAAATTTGTGCCCACGGGCGGCGACGGCGGCAAGGGAGGGGACGTGATTATACGCGCTGACCGGAACGTAACGAGCTTGTATTCGTTCCGGTTTAATCCGTTGTTCCGCGCGGAATCTGGACAACTGGGGGGCGGCAATCAAAGAACGGGGAGGAATGGTCCAGATATGGTTATCCTCGTCCCCTGCGGGACTTCGGTTTTCAATAAAGCCGGGTATCTCTTGATTCGTGATCTGGTTAACGAAGGGGATGAGGTGGTTGCTCTTCGCGGCGGTAGAGGTGGTATCGGGAATCAGCACCATGGCAAGACAGCGACTCCCGGTGAACCCGGCCAATCGCTGGACTTGGTGCTCGACCTCAAACTCAAAGCGGACATTTTTTTCGTGGGAAGCCCCAACTCGGGCAAATCACGCCTTTTGAATTACTTGACCGGCTCCAAGGCGAAATCAGAGGCTTATCCTTTTGCCACCAAGTCTCCCCAACTCGGGATTTTTGAAACTGCGGATTATAAGACGCTCGTGTTGTGTGAATTGCCGTCCCTTGTGCGCGGTTCTTCGAAAGGGAAGGCGCTGGGCAACCAGTTCCTCAAACATTTATTCCGGGCACGCCTTTTGTTTTTAATGGTGGACTCTTTTCAGGATGATTTTGGCGCAGCCGCTGGATATAATGACTTGATCGAGGAATTGAAAGCCTATAATTCTGATTTTGCAGGCATTCCCCATTTTCTTTTGATCAATAAAATGGATATGCCGGAGATCAGTGAGTCGCTTACGAAAAAAAAGATCAATGTCCCGTGTCCTGTGTTCAGGATTTCAGCGGAAACAGGGGCGGGAATTGAAATATTGATGAAGGAAGCGGAAAAGAGGATTTTTGAATCCGCTGAAAAGGCATGAAGGAAAAATTAAAAAAAGCGAAACGGGTGGTGGTCAAAGTGGGGACGAGTATTCTCACTTCAAAGGCCGGCCTCTTTTCAAAAGATGAGGTGGAGAGGATATCGGCGGAAATTCTTGATATCCTGAATGAAGGCTATGAGGTGGTGCTGGTCAGTTCTGGCGCCATCGGTTGCGGGATGGATGTGGTGGGGCTTAAGGCCCGCCCCAAAGAATTGCCATCGCTTCAGGCCTGCGCGGCCATAGGCCAGGGCAAATGTATAAATGCTGCCTCTTTTCGTTATACCCTTCTGAATTAATGTGAGTTAACACTTTTTTTCGACTTTCCATAAGCGCTTTTACACACATTGACCTTCCCCAGTTCAGTGGACGTTTTGTTAAGATAGTAACGCCTGCCTTTCGTACTCAAAAGGGCTTAAATATCCGATGGTTGAATGAGCCCGTTTGCGATTGTAATACATTTCCACATACTCAAAGATCTTTCCCTTTGCTTCAGCCCGGGTCTTGAACTTCGTCCGGTGAATCAGCTCCACTTTAAGCGTGTGGAAAAAACTCTCTGCGACGGCGTTATCCCAGCAATCGCCC
>ASOC01000042.1 GCA_000405945.1 Candidatus Omnitrophus fodinae SCGC AAA011-A17 | reverse complement strand
CTGATTCATCTAAAACGGACAACCGCTGACATTCGGAAAATAGCCCAGGCTTATATCCATGAAGTAGCCCACTTGTTTATGTCCAACCGGAAGATTCTTGCGCCGTTGGAAGCGGAGCTGGTTGAAAAGGGGCGTTTAGATTCCAACGGAATCGCCACCGCACTTTCATTCGTCGACGAAGTATTGGCTCATCGCGTGAGCGGCGCCACCGTGGGCATTGATAAAATCTTGTCTCATGTGATGGATAGGCTCGCTCTTCTGAATCCTGAAGCGGCGGCAGCTTTGGCTGCGCAGGCGCAAGATGTCAAGAATCCTTACACCTTTGTATTTGACAAAGATGCGTGGCAGGAAATCAAGCCTTTAATGGCCACGGAGGGCAACCAGTTTGATTTGAGAAATATGCAAGATATGCAACGGCAAACTGGCATGACCACCACGCAAGATCTTATAAAACAATTGCGGAGCAGTGAAGAATATAAGAACAGAACCATTGTGGTTGTTAGCAGGCAGAAGGCCGAGGTATCCCGAGGAGAACCGTCTTTTGTGGTGAATTACAGCGGACATCATGAGATAGTCGCGATGGCTGCAATCGGCGTGGCTATCGGCCAGCAGCAGTTCATCAGGAGTTTGCCCGGTGCGGATCCCAATTCCAACGTTATTGTGGTTAGCGAAACCCTTATCGCGACCATTGAAGGCATGGTTTCCAGCATGAAGATGGAGCAAGAAGTCAAACAAGCCGCGTAAGAAGACTGCGACCCGGCTGGGGGCGCAGCTTCTTACGCACCGTTGCGATTGGCAACGGTGCATCACTCTCACCCCTTCGCTTAGCTGTACCGAGTTCATCCGTCGAAAATATCCATTGACTTAACCCGTGAATCCAATAAAATTTGCATTCATCACGTCATCGCTACAAGACAGCGGTGCTGCTTCGCGGCCCTATGAGTTCCGTAAGCGGAACTCATAGGACTGCTCGAAGAATTTTTATTGAAGAATTAAGGTGCTTCGTCGCGGCCAGATAGCTCAGTCGGTAGAGCGAGGGACTGAAAATCCCTGCGTCGGCGGTTCAATTCCGTCTCTGGCCAATTTCTTCTCTTTGAGGAGAAATTGGCCATCCTAAGGGCTTGCTTTCCAAAGGCATTAGGATTTCCTTGAATTTTTTCCCTCAATAGACCTGCCATTTTCTTTGTAGTACAATGCTGTAAATTTCATCCCATCAAGATTCAACCTTACGAATGGTGATTTATGAAAAAGATTATAGGCATTGACATAGGAGGCACGAAAATTTCCCTAATTGTGGCCACGGTTGAGGGGAGGATTCTTGCGAAAGGCGGCTTGCTGACACGTACCGGTAAAACCGAGGCCAGGCTTTGCGTGAATGAAATGCTTCGCAAATTACGTGAAATGACGGCCGTAGCGCGCGTGCGGAAAAGGGAGCTATTGGGGATAGGCGTTTGCATACCCGGTCCAGTGAATACGCAAACCGGGGTAGTTCCCTGGTCGCCCAATCTTAGGGGGTGGCAAGGAATTCCATTGCGGCAGATTATTAAGAGGCATTTTTCCGTGCCCGTATTCATGGACAATGACGCCAATGCCGCGGGGTTTGGCGAAAAGATTTTTGGGGCCGGCAAGCGCATCAAAGATTTTGTGTATATAACCGTCAGCACGGGAATAGGCGGGGGATTGGTTTTGGGCGGAAAGATACATCGCGGCGCCAGCTTTTGCGGTGGGGAGATAGGGCATATCACCGTGGTGCCGGACGGCAACTTATGCAAGTGCGGAAAACGGGGCTGTCTTGAGGCCTACGCGAGTGGCACGGCTATTGGAAAAGCCGCACGAATGGAACTTGCGAAGGTGAAAAAGTCCAAACTTCTTGAACTTGCCCCATCGATTAAGCGCGTGACCGGAGAAAACGTGACTCAAGCGGCATTTCTCGGCGATCGGCTTTCGCTAGAAATTTTAAGGTGTGCTGCGCGATATTTGGGAATTGGCCTGGCCACGATTATGAATCTTCTGAATCCGGGGATGATTGTGCTGGGCGGGGGAGTTATCAAGGCGGGCAAACATATATGGAAGCCGATGATGGCCTCAGTCAAGAAAGAAGCCTGGCCGGCCGCTTTCAAGGCTTGCCGGGTTATCAAAACGGAATTGGGCGAACATGTGGGCAATCTGGGAGCCGCGGCTTTGGTGCTCAGCAAAGACATCTGTTAGGACTGGCCATATTTAGCTTGCCCTATGAATGGCGGCTTCGCCATTCATAGGACTATATTTAGTGCGCCCGTAGCTCAATCGGATAGAGTGGCAGGCTTCGAACCTGTAGGTTGGGAGTTCGATTCTCCCCGGGCGCAAATTTTAGATTTTTAGACAAATTTACCCACTCGTTTACGCGAAGAGCCGTTAGATTTTTAGACAAATTTAATCAGTTCCGATATGAAAACACGCGTGCTCTGCTGTGTTTTAAGTGCTCTGCTTGTGATTCAGGGTTGCGCCACATCTTCGCGTAAACCCGAGGAAGAGAACAATTTATTAAGTGACTTTGAGCGCAAAGAAATAGAAATCGGCCGTCAGATTCATGCCCAGGTTTTGTCCTCGTTTTATGTCTACACCGAGCCGCGTTTGGTCGAATACGTCAATGGCGTGGGGCGGCGCATGGCGCAGCAGGCCGAACGTAAGAAATTGAATTACCAGTTTACGGTTCTTTTGGACGATAAAATTCTTGCCACTTCGGCTCCGGGAGGATACGTTTATATAACGACCGGTATGATTAATTTTCTCGATAATGAGGCGCAGCTCGCGGCTGTGCTTTCTCACGAAATCGGACAGCTTCAGTATCTTGATCCCAGATTTTCTAAATCCCATAAACGGCTTGAGGAAATCACCAAGGGCGGGACGATTGTCAGCGGATTTTTAGGCAATATCGGAGTTTTGGCCGTCGTGGGCCTTCAGGTCATGAATGCCTTGACGGATGAGAAGACGAAGGATGCGAGGGTGGACATTGCCGACCGGCTGACTTTGCAGTATTTGGCTGCCGCGGATTATGATCCCGAATGCTTGGCCGACGCCCTTTATAAGATGGTGCATTCAAAAAAAGACGATCTTGTCCGCCTTTTTGATTATTATAATACCCGTCCGATATCTTTAAGCCGCCTAAAAAAAATCAAAAAGAATCTTAAAAAAATGGAGTTGCGGGGCAGAACGCTCGACACAGGCACCGAGGTATACGGGCAGGCGGTAAAAGGCGTTCGTCAGATTTATGCCGCTACGTCCGCCGTGTGAATGACAGATCGTACTTGCTGTGACGCAGCAAGTGCCGGTTGTTCAAGCGGCGGTTGGCCGCCTATTCTGCCGGCACTGCGCGATCGGCGCTGTGCTACAAAGCACCAATTCCTGCCGAATGGGTGTCTTTGTTGTAATATCTTTTGCATAATGTGAAGAATCCCGTATAATTGCCCCTCGAAACCTCATAAACCGAGTCCGCATAGCTCAGTTGGTAGAGCAACTGACTCTTAATCAGTGGGTCGAAGGTTCAAGTCCTTCTGCGGACAAAGCCCTCATAAACGAATAGAATATCCGAAAGGCAGCGAGCGAAGCGAGCAGCCCCGTGACCTGCGAAGCAGGACACGGGAAAAGTGCAAATGGTGCGCAGCGAGCGAAGCGAGCAGCCCCGTGACCTGCGAAGAAGGACACGGGAAAAGTGCAAATGGTGCGCAGCGAGCGAAGCGAGTAGCCCCGTTAGCAGAGAAGCGCTAACGGGGTCCTATTTTTCCGCGGATAAAGGCCTCATAGAATCAGGTTACATAACCCAATTAACCATAAAATGCTCTGATTTTTATGTATTTGCAACCATATTAATTACAATAGGTTACGGTTAATGGTCGTCAAAATTCTTGACTTTTATGGGGTATTGGTGTATCTTTTTTAAAGATATTAAGAAAGATAGGATTCGTGTATAGTAACATGATATTTACGCTCAAATTAACCTCACAAAACGCGTTGTGTGGCGTGAGAAAGGTGATAGCTATATTTCTCAGCGTTACGCTTCTGCTGAGTCCCGCACAGGGATTGGCCGGGGAATATTCTGCTTCCGCCGATTTTAATCTGGAATCAATACAAATTCCCGCAACGATAGGAACTGTTGAGAATATTGATCACGCTTCTGATATTACTTCAAACGGTTCGCGTTTCATGGTTCACATCAAAGACGCGCATGCTAATTATGAGGCCCAGAAAAATATCCACCGCATTTTAAACATCCTTCACGAAAAATATGGTTTCAAACTGGTCACGGTCGAAGGCGCGGCAGAACAGCTGGATGCTAGGTATCTTGAATTTTTCAGCGATAGGGAAAGGAATCAAAAGGTCGCCGATTATTTGTTGAGAAAAGGTGAGATTTCGGGAACAGACCTGCTTCTTTTGGATAAAACCGCGATGCGCCCGGTGGGGATTGAAACCATTGAGGATTACGCGGCGAACTTGAATTCTTACCGCCGGGTGTTGGGGGCCAAGGACGAAGCCGACAAATTGATATCCTATTTTGAAAGTCAGCTTGATTTAGCCATGCCCCGGCTGTATCACGATAGGAATTCACCAGCCCCTCGATCGCGGCCGTGTCCGGAAGATTGCTGGTCTTGGCCACGGCATTCAGAACCGTGCCCCAGGCATGCAGCATGCGGGTTTCCAGCTGAAGCTGGGTGTCACTCGTATACGCCTTTTCGCCAATCATTCCCTTAATCGCATCGCCGAGAGGGCTGATTTCAATACTGGCCCCCGCCTTATCAAACCCGTTCAACGAGCGCACCGCGTTAATGGCGCTAACCAGCGACTGGAATTGCCCGGCCAGGGTTTCAAGCTGTTTGGTATTGGCTCCAGCGGCGCTCCGAAGAGCCGGGAATTCGGCAATGGCGTTGTTGACAGTCGTCACCAGACGCTCAAGGTCCTGGCCTTCGAGTTTGAATGTCCCCTTCGTGATGGTCTGCGTGTTGGACAATACACGCGTGAGATTTTCCAATAGGCCCAAAGCTTTATCCGGCGCTTTTTCAATGGCAATATCAACGAGCGTGACCAGCCCCGCGTCCTCCGTCAATAACTTTTGCAATTCGCCGACCATCGCTTCGGAAACCACATCGGTTTTTTCCGTTAAGGTGATGAAATGACGCGTGAAAGCATCCAGACTCTGCAAAATACCGAGCGCGTCGCCCATGAATGCCTGAATTTCATTATCCGCCGTCAATTGCGCCCCCTTGCCTTCGGTCAAGGTCTTAATCACACCCAAAATACCTGTCGGCGCCTGCGCGGGAGTCGCGGAACTGCCCACCAAAGCGGTGAACAAATCTTTAAATGCCGTTTTTTGATTTTCAAGATTGAAGCCGGCGAGCGTTGCCAGTCCGGTTTCCTTGGCCGCTTCCAGCACCTGGACAAGCGACATCACGGCCGCCAGATGGCTTCCGACTTCGTTGTTTTTCATGCCCGTTGTCTTTTGCGTCAGCGCGGTCATCAGCACAGTAGCGGCCTGATTAAAATGCGTGGCCAAAGCCGTGCTAATATCCGCGAAAACATCCGCTATTTCCGGATTGGACAAAACATCCTTCATCAGAGAAGTCATGCTTGAAGCGCGGCTTCGGATCACGCTAAGCACATTAGCCTGGTCAAGATCGATTTGATCGGTAAGGTTCATGACAGCGCCATCTCCGATGATTTGCGAAATCTTCCGCAAATTCTCGGTTTGCGCCGGGCTAAGTTTCACTCCGTTGTCCTGAATCGCGTTGACCAGAGACACGATTTCTCCCATGTTCAATCCGGCAAATACCGGCTTGAAATTGGTGATGTTATTTTCTTTGATCGCGGCCAGCACCGTGTTTATTTCACCCTGCGTCATGCCCGTAAAAACCACCGCGAATTCCCGGACATTGGGCGTGACGTTTGCCGAAATAGTTTTCAGCACCTGAGTGAGGTTAGCTTCGGGCACGCCGGCCAAAGTGAACGTGGGCGTAAACACTTTACCACCAGCGCTTGCTGCTGAAAGGGCTGCCTCCATTTCCGTCATAAGCGTCTCAACCTTGCCTGCGTTAAAAGTCCCGTCCGTATTTTTGAAATTCCCAAGCTCAAAGTTAAGCGTGGTCAGTCCGCGTTCAATAGCCGTTTTCATAAAGGCGTTGGACCCCGCGGCATCAAGCGCGGAAAGATCAAAACTGAATTGCATGGTTGCCGCGGCCGTGCCCTGCGTGGCCTGAGCCACTGCATCGAAAATCCAGGTCTGAACTTCTTGTCCCACTCCGGCAGGCAGGCTGAATCTTGTGAATCCCTTCGCGCGGGCAGCTTCAATAAACGCTGTCACATCCCCCGAATTGGTAACCCCGGTGAGATCCGTGATATTGAGAACGGCTGCGCTGATATCAACGAGGTCAGTGATACCTTCAAACCGTGTCATCATATTAGATGCATAATCCGCATTGATTCTGCCCGTGGCACGAACCCCCTCAAGGCCTTTCAAAGCAGCCAGGCTGGAGTCAACATCGCCCGACGGGATTTGCGAGAAATCAATGCCCACGGAAACCTTTGTGCCCGCATCCTGGGCTGCCTTAACAACTGCGGCCATTTGTTTAAGCTCAAGCGTATTCGCCGGAGCAAGCGCGCCCACCGGCTTAATCTCCTGACCCTTAATGCCAGCCAGCACCGTGCTGAGCCCAGCCGCGTCCTTGACGGAACTGACATTCACCGTCATCCCGGCGGCATACACGCCTTCAGGCAAGTTCTTAAGAAGGGTTGTGTCTGCGACGCTGATAGTTCCGGTGAGCGAAACGTAGGTAAACTTCACCCTATTTCCGTAGAGAGTTTTGATTTGATTCAGATCTGCCAAAATCTGCCGGCTGTTTGTTTCATTCAAAGCCACCGGCTGGCCTTTCACGGTTACATTGTGGATCCCGATCGCAACACCGTCGGGCAAATTCGTCAGGCTATGGAGTGCGGCCATTCCCTGCGTACCGGAAGCGTTGATCGTTCCCTCAATCGTAATGACCTTACTTCCATTTTCTCCGGCCAGGCTGATACCGGCGTCTGCGAGTTTGGCCAGGCCGGCCAAAATACCGGCTGAATTGCCTGGGGTTAAATCGATCTCGGCATCCTCAAATCCCAAGTCAAGCTCCACTTTGCCTTTCTGAAGCGCGGCCAAACTCTCGGCTATGGATGCTATATTGGCGCTGACTAACTGCAGGTTTGCCTTTAATGTGAAGTTGGTTAATTTCACTCCGGCGTCCTGCAATTGCACCAAATTCTGAAGCGTTTTGGGTATATTGCTCACAGCCGCCAAATCAAGGGAGGATGTGCCAGCTACTTGAGCTTTATTGATAATTTCTTTGGCCGCATTCACCGCGGCCTGATCGACCATCTCCGCCGGTGTCGCAATGAGCTTAACACTGATTCCCAATGCCTTGGCCCGGTCAACGATTGTCTGCACATTGGCAGAAGCGGTCAAAGCCGTAAAATCCATGGTGACCGAATTCCTCGCGCCCTCAAGACTGTCCAAAATGCCGTTTGCTATCAGCTCACTCGAAGGAATCACCGTGCCGGTAATATCCAAACCCAATGCCTTGGCTTGCGTAATCTGGCCTTTGAGCGCATTGAGCTCATCACCGGTTGCAATCTTGGCCACTTTGGTGATATCCAGTTTGATGCCTGAAACATTTCCCCCCAGGGCCAGCAGGTTGCCTAACTCATCCACGGTATTGGGAAGCACGTTTCCTACCACAGTCACTTTCCCGGTCTTCACCGCATCCGTAGCCGCAAGAACTATCAAGTCTGCTACCGCGACACCGGTCACATTCAGTTTCACATCCGGAAGGTCGGCAACATCGGTCACCAGCTTGTCAATCTGCCCGGCATTCATATTGCCGAGTTCAAACGTCACGCCCGAAAACACATCCGGATGTGCCGCCACAGCTGTGCGCAAGTTATCGATCATCGCCGTATCTGCCCCATCCACAGACATTGGCGGCACTTTAAACCCGGCGGGCAGCGTGTCGGCCTTGCCAACAAAACTCACCACGGCAGATTGCACGGCTTCCGGCAAAAACGGCAAGGCGATCATCAACGAGGCCGGATCGGAATCCGCTAGTTTAGGCACCTCTACAGCCGGATTCGCGAGTATCGCGGCCACCGTTCCGCTAGCCAAAAGCTTCCCATAATTCGCGCCCACTTCAGTCATGTTCGCGGTGTCCGGCATAGCCGCAAGGCCGCTGATAACATGCGCCATATCACTTTCGGGCACGGTCGCGGCCGGGTTTACGATTCGGAAACCGGTTACAAAAGCCGCGAAACCGGCGGCAATAGCAGGCATATTGCTATGCTCAACCGTAGGCAATCCGGCCAAACGGATCAAGGCCGGAACGTTCACGGTGTTTAAATCAACCGTTCCGTTGTTTTGTAAAGCCACCATGAAATTCACGGCATTCTTTGTGCTCGCCGCGTCGGGCACAGCGGCAAAACCCTTGATAAGGGCCAAGGTCAAATCCGGTGTCGTGAGCCGGAATCCCGCTTGATGAAGCGCGACCAAACCGGGCAAAGACACGTTCAGAGCATTTTTCACCACCGGGGTGCCTGAACTAAGCAGCACGGGGAGTGTCTTTTCCGCAAAAGTCGTAAATACTCCCTGCATCCCGGGAGCGTTTGCTTGGGTGGCGAAAATCTGGATCAGCGCAACCTGAGTTACCGGCAAAAGAAATTCAGTGGCGGTATCGGGATTGGCAACCATATTATTGAAGGCCTCAAGCAGCCTGGGCAGATTCACGGAAACATTCGCCTGCTCGGCCGGACCGGTCACCACGTCAAGATTATCAAATTGCACGCCTGCCGCTTGAGCTCTTAGCAAACTCATCATGACAGCATCCGAGGCCTCATTCACCTTGTCCAGATTGGTCATATCGGGCATAGGCACATTGATAACGCCGGTAAGTACCACGTTGCCCCGTTTGGCAAGGTCAATCACCGCGGTGATGTCTTCATGCCTGTCCGTATTGGAAGAAAGATCCGTGAAATTCAGTCTCACAACACCGCTCGTGCCTTCAAGGCTGTTAAGAACCTGCGTTGCGGTTGCGGCATCCGACGGTTTCACCGTGCCTGTAACGCCAATTTCTAATGCCTTGGCTCTCTCAATAATTCCTATGACATCAGGCGCTGACGCGTTATTCACGGGAATATCGCTAATATCCAGTCGGACAAGACCCAAAGTGCCTTGCAGACTGTCGAGCACGTTATTAGCGGATAGCACATTGGCGGGCAACTTCACATCGCCTTTGATTTCAATATTCTGGCTTTTGGCCTGCTCAATAATATTCACAAGACGGATAGCGCCGGTATCGACAACCTGGCTGATATCCAGCCGCACAAAGGTGGGCGCCCCATTATTCAAAGTGTCGAGCATGGCTTTGGCAGCTTGAGCATTGGCAGGCACAATATCGCCGATGAGGGTCACATTCAGTTCCTTGGCCCGGGTAACGATTGCCGGCAGTTGAGGAGAATTAGCCAAAGCCTGAATATCCATGATCACCAAGTTCTTGGCAGGATTACTTGGCAGGTTGTTAAAAATAGCGTTTGCGGCCTCTGCATTCGTAGGAATCACCATGCCGGCAATGCCAAGGGACAGGTTTTTTGCCTGCTCAATCAGGGAACTGGTTGCATTGGGAGAAACCTTGTCCACATTGGTGAAATTCAGGGTTATGCCTGAAACATTTTTCCCATCTCCTGTTTTGGCAGTCGCGATCAGCGTCAGCAGTTCATTCGCGGCAGCCACAGAGTTGGGAAGCACGGTTCCCGCCACAGTCACATTCCCGTTCTTCACATTGTCCGCGGCCAGAAGCACTTTTAATTGTCCGTCCGCAAGACCGGTCACATCCAGTTTCACATTAGTCAAGTTGCCCAAGTTCACAAGAGCCAGGACCCGGTCAAAGTTGGATTCCGTAAGACCCGCAACTCCGAGATTAAAGTTACTGCGGTTAGCCGGATTCTGTGCCGCGTTCAAAACCGCATTGAAACCATAGTCGTTAAGGCCCGCAAGGTTGAGTTTGACACTCTCATTGGCGCCCGTAAATTTTCCTGACTCCACGTTTTTAATAACTTGATCCAGATTCTGCTGGTTAAGACCCGCGAGGTCAAAACCGATTTTACCTGCAGTTATGGCGGCCGGGGCCACCGTATTGGGATCCATCAGCTTATCAAATTGCGTTTGCGTGAGCCCGCTCAAGCCCAACGTCATGCCCTGCGGCAAGCGGTCGTTCTCCAATAACTGCTCGAACTGGCCATCGCTGATACCCGCCACATCCAGCCTGCCGGATGTGAATGCCGCGACCTTCATGGAAGCGAAAACCGTATCCATGCCCGTATCCGTCAAATTACCGACTTTAAAGGTCAGCCCTGTGGTATCGGCCCCGCGGAAACCAAAAGTTATATTCTGAATA
The DNA here is from genome assembly GCA_000405945.1 of Candidatus Omnitrophus fodinae SCGC AAA011-A17. Classification (GTDB taxonomy): domain Bacteria; phylum Omnitrophota; class Omnitrophia; order Omnitrophales; family Omnitrophaceae; genus Omnitrophus; species Omnitrophus fodinae. The sequence goes on along the minus strand of ASOC01000042.1, from coordinate 8,213 downwards.
TCCACGGCCGAATATCCCTCAAAATCCAGGGTGCCCGTCAAATTGACCCCGGCCATATTCTTGCCGCTTAGAGCCGCTTGCCAGGTCTGGCTCATAAACGCGTCCATGCCCGTCACATCCACGGTGATGCCTTTAAACCCGGGCACCGTGATGCCGGAAACAAAAGCCTCGACCTGCGATTGATTAAGCCCGGCCCCAATCACGCTGATTTTCGAGGTGTCGGCGCCTTTCATCGAACTGAGCCAGGCAGTCAAATCCTGTGCGCCCACCTGCTGGATATCGACATGGCCGATTAAAGTGACCTTATCAGAAAGCTCCCACCCGCTCATGGCCGTGTTCCATTTTTGAATTCCCTGCTGGCCCAATCCCGTCACGTCAATCATATTGCCGGCTGACGAATTATTCATGCCGGCCATAAAACGCCCGAGAGTTGTCGCGTCAAGAGCCGCGACGTTGAACACGGTGCCGGTCAATTGCGCGCTGGGTTGATGAATGCCAATGCTATCAAGCAAAACCTCGATCTGTTTCTCGTTCATGTTAACAAGGCTAAAACTGAGACCCACATGACCGGCCGTCTTCACTATGTCCATAAAACTCGATATTTCGACCGCGGCCAAAGATTTGCCGTCAATCAACAAGTTCCCGGTGATCTGGATATTTGAGAAGTCCACGCCCTTAACGTATTTTAAAATTACCGGGTCAAGCCCTGTCACATCAAAAGTGATATTGGATTTCTTGAAGATCTCCGTTCCCACATTCGGAGCGCCTTCAGTACCATTCAGCAACCATCCAATCTGTTTTTCATTCAGATTTCCAAGCTCAAACACCATGCTCGAAAACACATCCGGCTGCGCAGCCACAACCGTGCGTAATTGAGCAATCATCTCCTTGCCATCAAGTTCCGTTAGAGGCGAAAGCCCAGCCGCCACATCCACGGACACCGGCGGCAGCTTGAACCCGGCGGGAAGGTCAGTGATATTACCCAGAGAACTCAAAAGAGCGAGCTGAACCACGGGACTCTGTGCTGAAAAGTTGGTGATAAATACCGAGACATTACTGTCCGTGATCAGAGCGGGGTTGGCGTTAATCCAATTGAATGTGGCAACTTGCACATCCTCGGTCAGCAACGGCAGTGAGGCCATCAATGCGGCCTGATTAGAAACCAAAAGCGCGTCCACGGTTTCTACCGGTTCATCCGTCAACTTAGTGACCATCCCGCTCGCAAACAAAGCGCCGTAATTTTGACCGGCCACAACCATGTTTGCCGTAACCGGCAACGCAAACAGTTTCGCGACCAGCGGCGACAAGCTTCCACCAGGTATAACCGCGTTTCGATCCACGCTATGGAAGCCGCTGATAAAGGCCGCGACCCCGTCCGCAACGTCAGACATATTGGCCTGTCTGCCCTGAATAGAGCCAGCCGCTTGGATCAAAGACGGAACACCGACTTTCGTGAAATTCACCTGGCCGGTTTTCTGCAATCTCACCATAAAATCAGCCGCATTCGCGGTGCGTGAGCCCCCGGGCACTTTCGCGAAACCCAGGATAAGGCCCATGGTCAAATCGGATGATTCAAACTGGAATCCCTGACGATGAAGCGCCATGAGCCCGGGCAGGGCCGTATTCATAGCATTTCGTACTGCCGGTTTGTTCGAAACAATAAGGGCAGGCAGCGTCTTCTCGGCAAAAGTTTGTAACGTAGTTTGCAACGCAGGCTGCATATTCTCCATGCCTGCCCGCGTGGGGAAAATTTGAATGAGAGCGGCCTGGACTTCCGGCGAAAGCTGATCGGGCATTGTATTGAAGGTCTCAAACATGCTCTGGAGCGTTACACTTGCTACCGGCTGGCTGGTTTGCTGGGCCACAACCAGCTGAAGCTTTCCGATCAAGGCATCCTGAACCTCGAGAGACGACTGCATACCAAAACTATTAAAAAATTGCGGTATGCTGGCGGTAACAGAATCCGCTGACAATGACTTGAATCTCTCCGCAAATGTTCTCTGGATGGATATTTCTTCCATGCCAGTCGGCATCAAAAACATCATACCGACCAGGTCTTCCATAGTTTCGCGGTGGGCCGCCGGATTTCTTTCGAATATGTCAAAAATCCTGTTAACTACCGTATTCAGTTCTCTCCTGCCCGTGATAGAATCACCAAGGCCCGTCAGATCAAAACCGCTTTCCGGTAATCTCTCCTGTAATCGGACCAACGCCTCGGCACCCGTTTGTATCGCCCTTTCCTTCCCAACAGACAAATCGGCAAATTTTTTGATCAGGTATCCAATATTCTCGGGCGTAAAATCAAATCCTTTCCGCTGCAGCAGGGCAAGCCCTTCACCGATCTGAACGTGATTGGCATCCGTTGGTAAATTGGATTCACGTACAGCCTCCACGATGGCTAAATTAACGTTATAGCCGACCCTGCTCCTGCTACTGTCAAAACCGGCCTTGTCAAAAGCAACTACGCCTTTGGCCGTCTCGGCTGTAACAACCTGAACACTTTTTGCTTCGGCAGGAGCTGAAAATGGCGCGATTCCAAGCGCGAATTGACCAGCTAAGGCGATGACCTTCTCAGCTCTCGCATCAGCCGAGCCTGTTTTTAGATCTCCAACTGAAGCGGTCGGATTGCTCTCAACAATCGAGTCAAAGTTTTGCAAACGTTCAAGAACCGCTTTCGACTGCGCAATGCCATCCTCGAGAATTTTCACAATCTCCGTGACATCACCCCCTGCTTTTTTGAGTTGCCCGATCACATCCGAGAACTCTAGAATCGTTGTCTGCGCTTTATCGACCAGTCCCTCAACGACGTATTCTTTGCCGTATTTCACGGAGCCGACCAAAAGATTGGCCGTATCATACGACTGGTTTAAAATATCAAAAGACCGTTGCTGCATAAACTCAAGGACGGATATTTTTTCTCCTGATCTAACTTCGATTTCACCGCTTCCCGAACCAAGCCGATCCGCCACGCTTAGAGCATCTTTGAAATAATCACGCATAATAGCGTCCTCCGTAACAGAATGGAAAAGCTGCTGCGCCGTGCCAGAAGTATCCTTAACTCCGTTCATCGTATGATTCACAATGAACAATTCCTCGCTAGACATCCCCTCAAGGTTCCCGTTGTCTTTGATTAGCATCGCGGCTTTATTGATCAAATCAACAACACTGATCTGTTTGATATCTACCTCTTGCTTGAATGTAACCGTCTTCTTATCAGTCAGCTCACTTATCGCCACACCCGCTTTTGTCGCGGCCTCTTCCAAAGTCAAAGACCGAGTTACCCCGCGCTCGGTATAAGTCACTAACCCGTCCGCCACTGTGATCTCTACCGTTTGCTTGAATGTAACCGTCCCCTTATCAGGCAGCTCCTTTATCGCTACATCCGCTTTTGTTGCGGCCTGGTCTAAAGTCAAATACTGGGTTTTCCCACCCGCATCGGTATAAGTCACGAAACGATCAATCAGCCCGCTCTTTACCGCTGTTTCCAGGAATTTCACTGTGGCTTGAAATCTGTCACCGGTCAGACCGCCCAGATCATTGGCAATCAGCTGTTTCACAAGACCGGGATCAACAAAGGCGGTAACATCGGCATCGCGGCGGGTGACCTGTCCCTCAATCACAGCGGTGCGGGCCAAACGCTCAAAGGCCTGGCGCGCATCCGTCGGATTTGAATAGGAAATAAAATAAAGCTCCGACGCGGCCGCCTGGTAATCTTTACCTGTCAAACCGATTTCGTAGGTAAGCACAATGCCCTTATAGCCCTCACCCTTAAACTTGCCCAAAACTTCGTCGGTATTATTTTTTCTAAAAGGTCAATCGGAATGGTAGCGGAATCAATTCCACGATTGCTAAATTCTTGACGTATTGCGGCCTCGATATCTCTCATTTTACTTTGTTCAACCGCTCCCAGAATGGGCCGGCCGGCCGTGACTGTATCGCCCGATTTGAAATTTTCTACATACTTATCCACAATCACTTTCGCGATCGTTTTAGCGTCGAAATTATCAATTGGTTTGACGCTAAAGGTTTGCGGGCCGTCTACGCGGGCAAGCACTTCAACGATACCGAAGCCGAGCTCATTTCGCAGAACGTCCTTGACCTGATGAATCCCTTGGCCCGTCAAAATTGCCATAAGGAGACGGTCACCGCTCAGCGTGGCCGACTGCCCGAGGACAAAGCCCTTGCCGGATGTTAAAAGCAAATCAGTAAGCGGCGTCGAAGACACGGTATTTGTCATTTTTAAATGCGCCAATTCACTATCGTTGAGACTGGTCTTCCAGTCTATACCCATCCTCGCATTAAACCCTACCATTTCGGACAAATCCGAAGGAATACGATTCAACTCCGGCGTGCCTTCCGAAAGATGTTTGGGACGAATCTGACGTGTTTTTTCACCCACCTGACTGCCTTCCACAATCGTAAGCTTCCTTGAAATCTGCGTAAAATCACCGATCATCCCCTTAATCAACGATTTGAATTGTGCATCTCGCAGTTCGCCCTTATTAGTCGTTTTGAATGTATTCAAAAAGCCGTCTGTTACCAGAACATCCCCGTCCAGGAACCGGAAGAAACCAAGCTTATTTTCAATCGTTAATCGCTTCAAATCTTCTTCACTCTTTGCGATATGGATCTCAACAGCCTTGCCGCCCACGGTGACTTCGAAACTGCCTTCTTTCCTGTTGTTCGCCTTTTGCGCAACCTCGAGCAAACCATCCCGGCCGGCTAGAATCAGATCGAAAAAGCTCGATTTCTGGGCAAATACTTGTTCGCCACCGATGATAAATTGAGTGGGACTGATAAACCTTTGCACCTCATCAACATATCTTCCCTGCGCCGTAAAAGCTTCCATGAATTGTTTGCGGTTCCCATGGGACAAGTTCGCAAGCACTTCGCCGCCGAATTTTTCAAAACTGCCGACCAATACAACGTTTGGATCCACAAGCCGGGCCATAATCTCAAACTCAACCATCATTTTTTCCGCTTCGCTTCGCGCCTCATGATGTTTCTGTGAGAGTCCGTCAAGATTGATCACCTGCTTACCCATATCCTGGAGAATATCCACAACAACGTTCTTGCCGTTCGTTTTATCAAAAATCTGTCTGGTCACACCCTCGTTTTCAACCCAGAGCATTCTTGAACCGGTGAGCAGTACGGCAAACGCCGAAAGCTCGGTTTTTCCGCCACCTGCCGCAGCTTCGATTAGATTCCTGTTCGTAAAACTAAGAATGGCGTCAATCTGCCCTTCTATAAGCGTCTTGGACCCGCGGCCATGCAAAGTCGTTGTTTCAAACATATGTTGATTCGCCGCAATAACCGTGGCCAAACTGTCACCCACTATTTTCTGCACCTTGGCATCATCGGCACCCTTTTCCTCAATAACCATTGCTAGTCCGTTCTCAGAAAAATTCATTGTCAATGCCGTCTTGAATTTTGCATATGCCTCTTTCAAACTCAAACCGCTTCCCTCGCGGCGGAGATCAGCCACATACAGCTCCTGCATAATTCGGATTTCAAGCGCGCGCGCTTCCGTAGCGGCCGGGCCAGAAACTTTCTTATCCTTAGATTTTAGTCGTGTTGCCAGGGAGTCTGGGGCAGATGCATCAGCGTCAGTGATGGATTTCGCAATTTTTACAACTTCGCTCATAAAATTTTTAATAGCTTTATTCATCTCTCCCAAAACTTTTTTCTGCGCATCACCATCACCTTTACCAGCAACCTCCTGGAATTTGGCAAGCGCCTTATGATATTCGCCTAAAGCGTCACGCGCGTTATGAACGCCGCCGGCCGCAGCTCCTTTAATAACTGCCGTGCGATCCTTCAGTCCGAGCACGATATTGGTGAAAAGCTCGAGAGGCGACATTGTCTCGGCAGTTCCATCTTTCCAAGTATGAACCGTGTCTCGTACCGGACCCAGATCGCCTTTAGAGATTCCCGCAAGGATAGAGATAAGGGAAGCCCAGTTACCGGTTTTGACATTGCTCTCGATGTTTTCTCTATTATCTTCAACATAAGTTTTTAACTCCATACCGGATGATAAAGTACCGGCAATCATTGCGGCTATGGCTTTGTTACCGGTGAGGCTGACCAATTCCTTAAGCCCTTCCGCGCCGCCTTCGCTCATAAACTTTTCCACGCTGCCACCTTTTTTCCATACGTTGACAATAAAAGTCGTGCCCTCCCGAATTCCAAGACTATCGACGACAGTTTTGAGTGAACCGCCCTCGCTTTTCAACTTATCAGCCAGGCTGAACTCACCGCCACCACCACTGATCTTCAGGCCATGGATGGCGAGGGTCATGAACCCATCCTTGCCAACTTGGGCGATAGCGGCGGCAATCGCTTTTCCTTTATCGCCCAGGACCTTTGACAGATCACCCCCGGTATCAATCGCTTTGGCGGCAAGCAGCGTACCCATGTCGCGGCCCCCTTGCTTGACTGCTTCGGCAATAACTGCCTCGTGTTTTCCCACCGTCTCCGTAAGGTTTTTCCTTAGTTCGACTGCTTTCGCGACAATAGCGGCCGCCCTCTCTTTGCCCACATTGTTGACCAGCATATCAATGGTATCTACATTCTCCTTACTTGAAAGACTAAGCAAATCCCCCTGAGACTCAACGGCTTTAAGAATAACCTGCACCGCGCCTGATTTGTCAATTCTAGCTACCAGCATGTCCACAACTTTTTCAAACGCATCAGCAGGCTGCCCCGGCCCAAACACCAATTCCGTCAGATTTGCCCTTTTTTCAATCGCTTTCGCGACAATCTGCGCCGCATCGGTTTTTTCGAGCTTTTCAATGAGCATATCAACCGCACCCTTATGAATCGAAACCAACTCACTCACGCTATTTGTAAAGTCCGGAACCTGGTATCCATGCTTATCCATCGCGGCATCAACGATCACCGCTGCATTCTCATTGCCAAACTTTTTAATGAGCGTTTCGATATCTGTTGCGCCGGCCACAAGCAACGCTTGGATATCGATGCCATCAAATGCCCTCTTCACGATGACAGAACCACCTTCTGTGCCGAATTTATCAAGAGCGTCTTTAATTCCTTTAGTTTGACCTTCAAAGATGGCTGAGATATTTCCGCCGTCAAGCGCCAGGTCAATCACATACGCGGCTGTATCGATATTGAGGCTTTCTATGGCTCGGTCAATCGCCCCTTCATGAGTTTTAAATATTTCAGCCACATCATCACCTTTCAGCGCTTTATCAAACACCCTGTCAACCACATGGGCACCCAAGGCACCCACTTTCTCAAATACACCGCCATCGATAGCGCCCATGAGTCTTGCAAGTTCACTCCCGCCCATAACAAACAGCATGGCTCTTGCTGCCCTATCATGCCCAAGTTTTTCGCCTACAGTTTTAAGATTCGCGATAGCTGGTGCCGTCAATCGGTCAAACCCGTCTGTCCCAGTTGTAATAACCTGCCGCAGAATTGTTTCCATGGCCAAATCACGGAAACCAGTCGCCGCTGACCGTTCTTTAATCGCATCAATATTCTTCAAAGCCGCGCCAATCCCGTCTTTCGTGCCACCCCTGAAGACTGCTTCCAGCAGGATGGGCATCGCTTTCGATCCCATTTCAGACTTGGCGGCGATGTCCTTTATGACATCTTTTTCAGCCATCGCAAGATCCAAACCATCTGTTTTACCGGTGCGAAGCACCGTTTCCAGAGCGAGCGCAGACCCATCACGGCCAAAGTTCGCTGTTTCTCCTATTTCGTTAATTCGTTTTGTGGTAACCTTCTCAAGAGCTTTATCCACACCCGAATAATTTCCCGTTTGCATCACTACCGTAAGTCCAATTTGCACCGCTTCACGACCCAAATTGAACTGCTTCCCAAGCAGTTCAATTCCATCAAGCTTGCCTACAGCTGCGTCTATATCCCCTCCAAACATCACAAGCCGTATCGCCAATAATCCTTCAGAACTCCCAAGTCTGTCTCGGATCTGCACAACTTCAGTCATTTTTGATTCAAGACGTTCCATGCTGCCGCCTCCCATTATCCCGCCCAAAGCTTCTAATGCTTCATTCTTACCCAATGACTCCGCGACACGACTGATTGCATCCGCCTTATCAATAGCAACGCTGAGGCCATCTGCCTTGCCCGTCATCAAAACAACTTCCAACGCCCGCTCACTGCCCGCCGTGCCTAACTTGGGTATCTCCCCGATTTTCTTGATCAAATCCATGTTCCCGGTCTTAAGC